>NZ_JBNNUW010000014.1:0-116766 GCF_050280125.1 Lysinibacillus sp. NPDC093692 | reverse complement strand
AATTTTCGCTAAATAAACGTTATCTAATTTAGATTTACCGGTCATTCTCCGGTAAGCCAATCGCTACAAACCTTGATATACCGTGACTAGCTCGCCATCATATCAATACGAATCTTGTCAGCGATCATGGCGATGAATTCGCTATTTGTCGGTTTCGACTTCAAATGATGTACCGTATAACCAAACATCGACGAAATCGATTCATAATTGCCACGGTTCCATGCAACTTCAATGGCATGACGAATCGCACGTTCAACTCGTGATGGTGTTGTATTGAATTTTTTAGCAATTTCTGGATATAAAATTTTCGTCACAGATCCTAATAACTCGATATCTTCGAATACCATCTGAATAGCTTCTCTCAAATAAGAGTAACCTTTTATATGTGCAGGAACGCCAATTTCTTTAATAATGGCCGTAATCGTGCTATCTAATTGATGTTGATTTAATTTTTGAGGTGCCGTCGGTTGTAAAACACTTGTCTTTTTAGGAAGTGTTGCTTTCTGTCCAGCACAATGTAAGATCTTTTGAACCAATTGATCAAATTCAAATGGCTTTAGCATGAAATAGGATGCACCTAAGTCTACAGCTTGTTTCATCACATCTTCTTGACCAAATGCAGTTAACATTATTACTTGAATTGATGACATTTGTTCATTTTGATACATCGACTCTAAAACAGCTAACCCATCAAGATGTGGCATAATAATATCTAGCAGCAAAATATCTGGTGTGAATTCCTCAAGCATTTGTAAACAAACTTTCCCATTTGAAGCAGTTGCAATGATTTCAATTTCTGGATGTCCTTGAAAATACTGCTCCATCGTTTTTAATAACTCACGATTATCATCTGCAATTGCTACTTTAACCTTTGTCATTTAAAATTCCTCCTTCTGAACTGTGCTTCGAATATCCCGTTACCTACCCCAATGCTTTTTTTGCACACTGTGGAATTTTCGACATTATTGTTTTAAAAACCTTTTCAATTTCCAAAAATGAGTATGTAGTCCGATACTTTCATTTAATATCGACAAGTTATGATAAATAACTGACAAAGCTTCGAATGCTTATACCATTTATTTTAGTGAAAAAATGGAGATAAAACTACAGTTTTTCTTAAGTATCGCTAATCGCTTCATAAATAAACGAAATACTTGATGAACATTATATTTTTATGAAGGAATGAAGAATGGAGCCACCTCTTGGCAGCTCCTTCGTTTAAGATGATTTTTTTAACATTTCCGCTACAGTTATTGCTGCTCCTTTTTTCGGCTCCTCCACAAACATATGCGTAACGGCACCTACAAAACGACCGTCTTGAATGATAGGACTGCCACTCATCCCCTGCAAAATACCACCTGTTTTTTCAATGAGCTTTTTGTCAGTGACTATGAATTCAAGGCGTTCATTTTCAACCTTTGTAATTTCAATTGAAAAAGTTTCCACCTTACTGCCCTTGATCGCCGTAGAGATTTCCGCTTTTCCTGTTTTTATATCCTTTTCATGCATAATTTCAATTGCTTTAGGCAAACTTTGTTGATAACCGTCTTCCCAACGGCCAAAAATTCCATAAACTGTATTTTTATCTATACTCCCTAATCGATCCTGATGTTTTTCAATGGAGGATATTTTATAGCCAGGTTGCCCAGGTATACTTTTACGAATTTGTTGAATCGAAGCTAAAAAAATGGAGCCAGCATGGAAATTAGGGGCTTCTTGTAAAGTTGAATCAACGATTTGGTGGCCTAACGCACCGTAATTTTTTGTCTCTGGATCAATGTATGTCAATGTTCCTACTCCATCTGTTTCATCTTTTAGAAAGGAAATAACATGTTCAGCTTCTTGCTCCTGTAACTCAAGTGTCACTTCTTTTCCTTCATTTTTTATCGTCCATTTCTGTTGTCCTTGTCGAGCAACAGCTTTTTTGGCATCTGCAAGTGTTTTTACTGTAATATCATTTATTTTTTCAATCACAGCGCCTCCTTTCATCCACTGATTGGAAGCTAATAGCACATCATGTGCTACAAATACATGTGATAGCTGAAGTTGAATACCAATTGCTTCGCCCATCGGAATTAGCTTTTTTGCGGCAAAAGCCTTTACGGGCATGAATAATAAAACGATGAGCATAGGCAAAATGACAAATTGACGCCAACGACGATTCATACGACACCTCCTTTTTATTTTTGTCTTTATACTATGTGTTGTTGTGGCGTTCTTATAAGCGGTAAATATTTGTGCAAAAAGAAAAAACCCAGAAACAACGAGCTGTTTCTGGATTCTTTTGCTATCTCATTTGTTTTTTTCGTTCATTCGCCATTTTTAGAAGCTCTGTTGCGTGCTGCAATGTTAAATCTGTAATTTCCGCTCCAGATATCATGCGACTGACTTCTTCGATACGAGCATTCGTATCTATTTCCAGCAATGACGTAAATGTTCGATCATGCTCGACTTCTTTTTTAATAAAATAATGATGATCAGCCATCGCAGCTACTTGTGGTAAATGCGAAATACATAAAACTTGAGAGTTAATGGATACTGCTGCAATTTTTTCTGCGATTGCTTGCGCTACGCGACCACTTACACCTGTATCTACTTCATCAAAAATAATAGATGTAATGCCATTTGACGATGAGAAAATCGTCTTTAACGCAAGCATCATACGCGATAATTCTCCCCCAGAAGCAATTTTCGGCAAAGATTTTGGTGGCTCGCCTACATTCGTAGAAATATAAAAAATTACTTGATCTTTTCCGTTTGCATCAAAGAAAGATAATTCATCAAAATTAACAATAAATTTTGCTTTTTCCATATGTAATTCACGCAGCTCGGCCATAATAGCTTCACTTAAATTATGTGCAGCTTCTTTTCGAACAGTAGAAAGTTCTGCAGCAAGCTCCTCAAGTACCGTCTCCATTTCCAGCACTTTTCGTTCTTTCACTTGCAAAATTTCGTCTCGATTTAATAGTTCATTTAGCTCTGTTTTAATTTTATCGTAATACGCTAAAATCTCTTCAACTGTTGAGCCATATTTGCGCTTCAAATTTTGTAATAAGGCTAAACGTTGCTCAACCTCATTTAAACGGGCAGGATCGAATTCTAATTCGTCCAACACATTTTTAACCTGATACGCAGCATCTTGTAACGCATAAAATGCAGTAGTAACAGATTCGGATGCCTCTTTAAATTGTTCGTCAATAGTGGCAGCATCCTCTAAGGCTCCCATTGCATTGCCAATCCAGTCAAGGCCTTTCGATTCACCTTGAATGGCTTCATAAGCTGCACTGGAGCGTTCAAAAATCTTATTGAAATTCATTAGACGACGGCGTTCATCAAGAAGCTCATCTTCCTCGCCAAGCTTTAAATTGGCATCCTCCAGCTCTTTCATTTGGAATTGATACAAATCAATACGTTGCGCCATTAACTGCTCATCAATCGAAATCGAAGCTAATTCTTTTTTTAGTGAACGATATTCATCATATTGAGAACTGTATGCCTCTTGAATTGGTGTAAGTTGTTCCTCGGCAAAATGATCAAGTAAAGAGATATGCTGCTTCTCATCCATTAATTCTTGATTTTCATGCTGACCATGAATATCGATAAGGCTAGCCCCAATATCACGTAAAACAGATAATGGCACAAGTTTACCGTTTACTCGACAAACACTTTTTCCAGAATCATTTAAATCACGGCGTAAAATAATGGTATCTTCTTCAATTTCAATGCCTGCCTCTTCAAGTTTCTTATGAACAGGATGCCCAGAACTTGAAATTTGAAATAAACCACCTAATTCTGCCTTTTTAGCTCCATGACGAATAAATTCGGTATTTCCTCGTCCGCCAGCAAGTAAATGCACTGCATCGATAATAATGGATTTCCCTGCTCCTGTTTCACCTGTTAAAACAGTTAAACCACCTGAAAAACTAACAGTTAAATCCTCGATGATGGCAAAGTTTCTTATACTTAGCTCTCTTAACACAAAATGTCACCTCTGTATCAAATTACCCTGCTATTTTATAGCATTTCTAATAAGCGATTTTTAGTATTTTCACGCTCATCTTCATTACGACAAATAATTAATATAGTATCGTCTCCAGAAATAGTCCCTAAAATTTCAGGCCAATCTAAATGGTCTAGTAATGATGCAATAGCATTGGCATTACCAGGAAGAGCCTTCATAACTAAAAAGTGTGTTGCACCGTCAATACTGACAAAAGCATCAGCTAACGCACGATGTAATTTTTGTATAGGATTGAATCGTTGGTCTGCGGGTAGGCTATATTTATAGCGTCCATCTTGTAAAGGTACTTTAACAAGATGAAGTTCTTTAATATCACGTGATACTGTTGCTTGTGTCACATTATAGCCTGCATCTTTTAAAAAATCGACTAAATCATCTTGCGTTTCGATTTCATGATTGGCAATAATATCCCGAATTCGTATATGTCGTTGTCCTTTGTTCATCTCGGTCACCTCTTATAAATAGTTGAATATTTGTATATTTACACTACCATTTTAAACATAAAAGCACAAGAAAAAACACGGCTCTGTAAACGAGCACGTGTTATTTTAGTGCACTATGCGCTTCTTCAACGAGTGTATTAAAAGCTGTATATGCAGAGACATCTTCATCACCAATAGGATTCACTAAATGGAATAAAAATTCAATATTCCCCTCGCCTCCTGTAATTGGCGAAAACGAAGCATCCTTAACGACAAAGCCAACCTCTGTCGCCATTGCAGCTGTCTTTTCTAAAACATCTAAATGTACTTTTTTATCACGAACAATACCTTTTTTACCGACATTCTCTTTCCCAGCCTCAAACTGAGGCTTTACAAGTGCCATTACATCGCCACCTGGCATTAACAATGTTTTTAAGACAGGTAAAATAAGTGATAATGAAATAAAGCTGACATCAATTGTTGCAAAGTCTGGTAAGCCCTCTGTTAAATCTGGCGCTGTCGTATAACGGAAATTTGTTTTTTCCATGGCAGTTACACGTTCATCAGAACGGATTTTCCATGCTAGTTGGTTGGAACCAACGTCCAATGCATAGCAATGTCTTGCACCATTTTGTAATGCACAATCGGTAAATCCTCCTGTAGAGGAGCCAATATCTAGCATTAGCTTCCCCTCTACAGACATATCAAAAATTTGTAGCGCTTTTTCTAGCTTCAAGCCGCCACGGCTAACATATTTTAAATCAGAGCCTTTTACTTGTAGCGGTGCATCAATAGCGATTTTTTCCCCCGCCTTATCGATACGAATTTCATTAGAAAAAACAAGCCCTGCCATAATAGAGCGCTTTGCTTTTTCTCGCGTTTCGCAAAGCCCACGCTCTACAAGTAAAATGTCTACACGTTCTTTTGGATGTTTTGTCATTATTTATTCAAACCTACTTGCTGTTTTTGTTGAAGTAACACATGCATTCGTGCCACTGTATCTCCAGCCGTCATATGAATTTCAGCGAGAAGCTGGTCTACATTACCATGCTCAATAAAATGATCCGGTATACCCATACGATCGATCAGTGCAGTTAAATAGCCATGGTCATGGGCAAATTCTAATACACCACTACCAAAACCACCTTTTAGAACCGCCTCTTCAATCGTTAATATTGGTTTACGGCTTGATAATATACGATGAAGCATATCCTCATCCATTGGTTTAATGAAGCGAGCATTGACTACTTCTATCTCTACACCTTGCTGTGCTAAAATACCGGCTGCTTCCATTGCCATTGGAATCGTTGTACCAAAGGTTAAGATCGTAGCATCCTTACCTTCACGTAAAACTTCCCAGCTACCAATTGGTAACGTCTTAAGCTCATCGTCTAACGGAACGCCTATGCCATTACCTCGTGGATAACGTAACGCAATTGGACCACCATCATATTCAATGGCTGTTTTCACCATATGTTGGCCTTCATTTTCATCTTTTGGCATCATAATTGCCATATTTGGAATATGACGAAGGAATGCAATATCAAATACACCTTGATGGGTTTCACCGTCTGCGCCAACTAAGCCTGCACGGTCAATTCCTATAAAGACATTTAAGTTTGGACGTGCGATATCATGTAATACTTGGTCATAGGCACGTTGAAGGAACGTTGAGTAAATGGCTAAAAATGGTTTCATTTTTTGCGTCGCTAGACCTGCTGCCATCGTGGCTGCATGTTGTTCGGCAATCCCCACATCAAAGAAACGCTCTGGGAAATCCTTTTGGATACCTTGTAGTTTCGAGCCCACCGGCATTGCAGGTGTAATTGTGACAATTCGTTTATCTTCATGTGCAATTTTACGAACAGTCTCGGCAACCAAACTACTCCAAGCTGGACCTTTCGTCTCTGATTTTACAAAGGCACCATTTTCAATTTTATAAGGGCCTGTCCCATGCCAATTACCGATTGTATCATCTTCAGCTGGTTTATAACCTTTGCCCTTTTTCGTAATCACATGAACAAGCACTGGACCTTTTACTTTTTTAGCTTGTGATAAAGTTGCCTCAAGAGCTTCGAAATCATGTCCATCAATCGGCCCTAGATATTTAAAGCCTAACTCCTCAAAGAACACACCTGATACCACTAAATATTTTAAGCTATCCTTTAAGCGTTCAGCAGTTGAAGCAAGCTTACCGCCTAGCACAGGAATCTTATTCATAAGGGATTCCAGTTCTTCTTTTGCTTTTGAATATTCCTTGGCTGTACGAAGACGTCCCAGTACATTGTGTAACGCTCCGACGTTTGGAGCGATTGACATTTCATTATCATTTAAAATGACAATCATATTCGTTTCAGCATGACCGATATGGTTTAATGCCTCTAGTGCCATACCACCTGTTAAAGCTCCATCTCCAATAATTGGTATCACGAAGTTCTTTTCATTTTTAATATCACGTGCTGCAGCCATACCCATAGCTGCTGACAAAGATGTCGAGCTATGACCCGTCTCCCACTCATCATGTTCACTCTCCACATGCTTCGGAAAACCACAAAGTCCTTTGAACTGACGTAATGTGTCAAATTGACTTGCACGACCTGTCAAAATTTTGTGCACGTAAGCTTGGTGGCCAACATCCCATAAAAACTTATCTTGTGGACTGTCAAACATTTTATGGAGCATAATCGTTAACTCCACAACACCCAGGTTCGGCCCGATATGACCACCTGTGACAGAACATTTTTCGATTAAGAAGGCACGAATTTCTTGTGCAAGTCGCTCAAGCTCCTTCTTATCTAAGTTTTTTAAAAAGGCTGGACTAGTTATCTTATTTAAATCCACCTTTCTCACACACCTTTTCAATAAATTATTCACCGTAATTGTGTTTCCACCATTATAACAGTGTTATCAATATGCTAAAAGTACGAACACTTTATTGTTTGCACATTGGCAAACGCCCTCACCTATTCTAGCATACTCTATGCCTTTAACGCCTCGTTTTTATCCTAGTTTTTACGATGAACAATATAGGCTGCAAAATCACGTAATAAGCTGGCATCCACTTGCAATTTATCTAGTGCGTTATTGGCATGCTGATAATGCTCAGCAAGCTTTTCCTTTGCCCCATCTAAAGTTAGCAGAGCTGGGTATGTGCTTTTATCACTTGCTACATCTTTACCTGCAGTTTTCCCTAGTTCTTCTGTAGTTCCCTCAATATCTAAAATATCGTCTTGAATTTGGAAGGCAAGGCCGATATGATGCGCATATTCTTTTAAAGTTTCGCGCTCTTCTTGCGATACATCAGCTAACACCGCTCCCGCTTCAATACTAAATCGTAGTAAAGCACCCGTTTTATTAATATGGACATGCTCAAGCTCAGCTAAGTTCAGCTGACGCTTTTCACCTTCTATATCGAGTACTTGACCCCCAACCATACCTTCTGCACCAGCTGCTTTACTTAACAGACCGACAAGTTCAATACGTTTTTCAGCTGATACTTCCATGCGTGCTAAAATGCCAAACGCAAGTGTATTCAATGCATCACCTGCAAGTGTCGCTAATGCATCGCCATAAACTTTATGGTTTGTCGGCTTACCTCGACGGAAATCGTCATTATCCATACTTGGTAAATCATCATGGATTAACGAATACGTATGGATGATTTCAATGACTGATCCTACAGTTAAACCATTCTTTAAATTTTGTTTGTATAGTTCAAGAACAGCCAAAACGAAAAGAGGGCGAATACGTTTACCTCCAGCTTTTAATGAATAAAGCATTGACTCTTTTAAATTGGCTGGTGCGTCAATTTTCTCAACTAGTGTAAACATTTCAGCTTCAACTTGTGGTATGTTGCTTTCAATAAAATGCTTTAATTGCTCGTTCATTTCTTATTTCTCTCCCTTTAGTGGATCAAATGCTGTCGTTTCACCTGTCTCTTGGACAATTGAAATTAACTGCTCTTCAGCATTTTGTAGCTTGCTATGGCAAAATTGCGAAAGCTCCATGCCTTGTTTATATAAATCAATCGCATTTTCTAGCGGCACATCACCTTGCTCTAGCTGGCGGACAATTTCCTCAAGTGCCGTCATTGCTTCTGCGAAAGTTTGTTGTTTCTCTGCCACAATTATTCCCCCTCATTTTTAGGCAAGATCTTTACCACATCAGCAATTACCTTTCCATCATGGAAAGAAAGTGTTAATTGATCCTGTGGCTTAACATCAGCTGCTGATTTCAACATTTGTTGATCTTTATAAGCTACCGTAAAGCCCCTTGTTAATATGGCAAGCGGATTCAATGCTTCTAAAGTTCTGACGGTTGCCTCAAATTGTTGTTTTTGCTTCGTTACATAATGTGTTGTAGCACGAGTTAATTGTTGGACATGTGCTTCTAGCTCTCGTTGATGGAAAGCTAATGCTTTTTTCGGTGAGTGCTGCTCTACTGCACTACGTAATTGTTGAAACTGCGCTGTTTTCTTCATTAAATCGACCTGCATTGCTTTTTGCAATCCCGACTCAAGTTGTGCTAGCCTTTCCGTAAATGGTCGATATAGACGTTCTGGCATTGACAGCGGATAAGACTGTTGGAGCTTATTTAGACGTTGCCGTTCTGCAATAAGTTGCGCTCTTACAATTTGGTGGAGCTGTGATTTTTGTGTAAGTACCCGCTGAAATAAATCCTGTTGATCAGGTACAGCCATCTCAGCCGCTGCTGTTGGTGTCGGTGCACGCAAATCAGCTACATAATCCGCTATAGTTGTATCTGTTTCATGACCTACTGCACTAATAATAGGGATACGACTTTCAAAAATCGCTCTTGCGACAACTTCCTCATTAAATGCCCATAAATCCTCAATCGATCCTCCACCACGCCCAACAATCAGTACATCACAACTCGCATCAATATTTGCGCTCTCAATATTGCGAACAATATTTGGCGCTGCTTGCGCTCCCTGTACAAGGGTAGGATAAATAAAAATTTCAGCAAGTGGATAACGTCTCTTTAATGTTGTACAGATATCTCGAATGGCTGCACCTGTTGTCGACGTTAAAACCCCGATTTTTTCAGGAAATCTCGGAATTGGTTGTTTCCATTCAGGTTTAAAAAGCCCTTCTTTTTGTAACTGCTCTTTCAGCTGGTTAAAGGCAACAAACAAGCTACCGATTCCATCTGGTTGCATTTCCTGTACATATAGTTGATATGTACCGTAGCCTTCGTAAACGTTTACATCTCCACGAATAAATACTTGCATACCTTCCTTAGGTTCAAACGCCAACTTTCCGGCTGCTGATTTAAACATTGTAGCCGCAATCCGTGCTCCATCATCCTTTAATGTAAAGTAAATATGCCCCGATTGATGAATCTTGACATTGGATAACTCTCCCTTTACATAGACTTCACGTAAATGCGGATCAGCATCAAATTTCCGTTTAATATATTTTGTTAATGCTTTTACAGTTAAATAAGAAGCAGATGTCATTTTTCCGGCTCCTTTACTAAAATCAAGTTTTTCACAAAACTACACCTATCATAACATTTTTTATTGTGCCTGACGTGCCAAAATACAGTTTCGCTTGAAAAAACGACTGTCTTTTATAGAAATGAAAACCTTACTATAACATATCTTAAGATCTCGTATTAGATAAAGTATGTCTTTTCGACGAAATAAGGGGTGGAGTTGCGTTTCTACTGAGTGCTTTGCTGGGGAGCGAATAGAAGAGTCCGAGTGACGGTAAGAAGACGGAGTGAGGGAAAAAACAGCTTCGACGACGGATAAAACAGGCGAAGTGACGGATTGAAACGACGGATAAAACTGGCCTAGTGACGGTATGAACCGCCAGAACGACGGATAGAATCGTCGAAATGATGGATAGAAGTCAAAAACCTACCATTTCATTTTTTCAACTAACAAGAAAACCTCATAACTATTTAAAGTTATGAGGCATTTTAAATTAATAAAATATTAAAAGAAGCGTACCTACAAGAAAGCAATAATATGTAAAGTAGCTAAGCTTGCCACTTTTCATGATTCCCATAAACCAACGCATTGCAAAATAAGTCATAAATAATGTCGCAATAAATGTCGCAGCATAAGGAATTGCTAATGCACTTTTATTTGGCTCATCTAAAAAATCTGAAATTCCAAGGACAACCCCTCCAAGACTTACAGGAATATAAAGCATGAAGGAAAATCGTAAAGCGGTTTCCTGTTTCATACCAACTGCAATGGCTGAAATAATCGTTGCTCCTGAACGACTAATACCAGGAGTTAATGCTACAGCTTGACCAAGACCTACGATGATGGCGTCTTTCGCAGTCAAATCCGCATCCCTTTTCGTACCACGCATATTACGAATTAGCCATAGGGCAATACCTGTCACAAATAGCATAAGTGCAATCGTTGTCATACTAACATTATCCGCAATAACATCACTTAATAAAACACCTAAAATGCCCGCTGGAATAGAACCAATCACAATGAATATGGAAAAACGAAAATCCGCTTTATAACGATTCTCTCCTGTTTTAAGATAAAGGAAAAAATTTGTGATGAGTCGGATAATATCCTTTCGATAAATATAGACAATAGCTAGTAAAGATGCTGTGTTCGTTAAAATAGCAAAAGTAAATCCTTGCTCACCAAGACCAAGAATTTCACTTGCAATCATAACATGCCCGCTTGATGATACAGGAATTGGCTCGGTAAATCCTTGGACAAGACCGATAATAATATGTTTGATAATCAGTATTAAATCTATGTTTTCCATAAAAACCTCCCTATTCATATGTATGACCCAAACGTTATATTAGACGTTAAAAACAACGTGAAAGTTCTCGAAATACTTAATCATACAAAAAAGCTATCTCAAAAAATTGAGATAGCTTTTTATAAAGAGTCATTCAAAATTATAGCTTAACTATATGTTCAAGCTTATTTTCTGCTGCTTGAACAGTGTTGAATAGTAACATCGTAATTGTCATTGGTCCTACACCGCCTGGTACAGGTGTTATATGAGACGCAATTCCATCAACCTCATTGAAGTTTACGTCACCGCAAAGCTTGTTGTTTTCATCACGATTGATTCCAACATCTATCACAACTGCGCCTTCTTTAACATGCTCTTTTGTAATAAAGTTCGCACGTCCAACTGCCGCAATTAAAATATCTGCTTGTTTAGTGAACGAAGGTAAATTTGGTGTTTTGGAATGCGTATATGTCACAGTTGCATCCTTTTGTAGTAGAAGTTGTCCCATTGGCTTCCCAACGATATGACTACGCCCTACGATGACCGCATGCTTTCCTGCTATTTCGATTCCTGAAAATTCAAGAAGCTTCATTACGCCAAACGGTGTACAAGGCAAAAATGTTACTTGGCCAAGCATCATTTTCCCAACACTTACCGGTGAGAAGCCATCAACGTCTTTTTCAACAGCAATTGTGGCAATAACAATATCCTCATCAATATGTTTTGGGAGTGGTAATTGTACTAAAATACCATGAATATCTTCACGATTATTTAATAATTCAATTTGTGCTAATAATGATTCTTGTGTAGTTTCTTCTGGTAGTTTGATTAGCTCTGAAAACATACCGATGGCTTCACAAGATTTTTGCTTATTTCTCACATATGTAGCCGAGGCTTGGTTGTCTCCTACTAAAACAACCGCTAAGCCTGGTGTTAATCCTTGCTCTTTTAAACGCGTTACTCGCTCTGCTACTGAATTACGAATTTCTTGACCAATTTCTTTACCATTAATAATTGCACTTGACATAGACCTTAGTTACTCCTTCCAATTCAACACATGTTATTGTTCTGTAAATTTAGAAAGTACGCCATTAACAAATTTAGACGAACCATCGTCGCCAAATGTTTTGCATAACTCGATTGCTTCATTAAGTACTACTCTTTTTGGTGTTTCTGGCATGTATAAAATTTCGTATACAGCTAGACGTAAAACCGTTCTTTCAATTTTAGGTAAACGGGCAAGCGACCACTTTTCAAGATGCTGTTCTAAAGCAGCATCGATTTCCTCCAAATGTTCAACTGTTCCAGTAACAATCTTTTCATAGAAGACATTTGTTGGTTGGCCTTTAATATGACCCATTGCTTCTTCTACTGTTAGATCGGTATTGTCTAGCTGAAACAAAACTTGCAACGCTTTTTCGCGTGCTTCATGTCGTTTCATGTAAAGCTCTCCTTCTTAAGTGGCATTAAGGTTTATAATAGCATAAATTCGTAAGAGAAACACGAATTCAAGCAAGTTTTCAATAATCTGATACCTTTTTCAAGCAACTTTTTGCTTATTTTAACACCCTGCAATTAACTTTACTAAGAAATATATTGAAATTAAAAAATCATCCTTTATTATTTAAATACCAAGAATGTTATAATTAAGGAAATTAATTATCATCTTTTGAGGTGTTTATTACAGTACAAGCTGCAAAAGAACTTTCAAATTATATGAAGGGAAGGAACAATATAAACAATTCAAAGAACGCAAATCGCACCTATTTTATTGCGATGATTGTAAACATAAAATTCGTTTTGATGCGATACGAAACTTCTTTAGCTCTTACTAGTAAAGGCATTTTATGAATGAACTTAGAAAAATAACTATGCCTGCCCCATTACCTTCGGAGCATTATAGAAATATAAAACACTTTGTATAACCGCGACGAATACTTCCACACTATAAAAATCAATTAAGCATAGGCATAATTGTGTCCGTAACAGGCCGAAAGAAGTTAAAACAAATCTTTTGACCCTATAGTTACTATAGGGTTTATTGTATTACGTGGAAATATTCTAGTAGATTTTGATTCATGTATCGTGAAAGATTGAAGGAGAACAATATGAATAAGAAACAACTTTTAACCTTAAGTATTTTATTATCGAATTTATTCATTGCCTTTTTAGGTATTGGTTTAGTTATACCTGTGCTACCGACACTCATGAATGAGCTGAAAATTTCAGGCTCTGTCGTTGGCTATATGGTGGCCGCATTTGCTATCACTCAGCTTATCTTCTCACCGATTTCTGGTAAAATGGTGGATAACATTGGCCGTAAAATTATGATCGTTGCGGGTCTATTTATATTTGGTTTTTCAGAGCTATTATTTGGTCTTGGACGCTCAGTTGAAATACTCTTTATCTCACGTATGTTAGGCGGTATCAGTGCTGCTTTCATCATGCCTGCGGTAACTGCATATATCGCTGATATTACAACCTTGTCACAACGTCCAAAGGCTTTGGGTTATATGAGTGCAGCGATTAGTACGGGCTTCATTATCGGACCTGGTATCGGTGGATTTTTAGCCGAATTCGGAACGCGCATACCATTTTATGCTGCTGGTATACTCGGATTTTTAGCAGCGCTCTTGTCATTTATTTTACTAAAAGAACCGACACGTGCTGATGATGATGAACAGTCTGCACCATCAATTTTAGGCAGCATGAAGCGTATTTTTAGCCCACTATACCTTATTCCATTCGTGCTTATTTTCGTACTATCATTTGGTTTAGCTGCATTTGAATCGTTATTTAGTTTATTTGTAGATCATAAATTCGCATTTACACCTTCAGATATCGCGATTATTATTACGGGAAGCGGAGTAGTTGGGGCTCTTGCTCAGCTAATATTATTTGATTGGCTGACAAAGAAAATGGGCGAGATTAATCTTATCCGTTATTCACTCGTCCTATCTGCTGTTTTAACATTGGCTATGACATTTGTAAGCCACTATTTCGCAATATTATTTGTCACATTCTTTATTTTCGTCGGCTTCGATTTAATTCGTCCTGCCGTTACCTCTTATTTATCTAAAATTGCTGGTAATGAACAAGGATTCGTTGGTGGCATGAACTCCATGTTTACAAGTCTCGGAAATATATTCGGTCCTATTTTAGGTGGGGTATTATTCGATATCAATTTGAACTATCCGTATTACTTTGCAACAATTGTTTTAACACTCGGCGTTATCCTTGCTTTGTTCTGGAGAAAGCCAAAGCATATTGAAATATAATAAAGTAGCTATACTTAATCACTGCTAAACAATTTCCGTAAACAACGTAAAAAGAAGGATTGCCCTGTATAAGGCAACCCTTCTTTTTATTCTTGTACAGCTACTTCTTCTTTTTCAAAGAGAATGCCAGTAATATGGACATTCACTTCAGCTGTTTCAAGTGCAGTCATATTAAAAATCGCTTGGCGAATTTGAGTTTGAACTTCCTTCGCCACTTTTGGGATTGTATAGCCGTATTTTACAGAGCAAAATACATCAATGGCAATCTCACCAGTTTCAGTAACACCCGATTTAATGCCTTTATTGTGAACTTTTTTACCGAAGCGTTCAACTACGCCCGTAGCAATATTACCGCGAGTTGCAGCAACCCCTTCTACCTCGTTCACTGCGATTCCAGCAACAACCTCGATTACTTCAGCTGCTACTTCAATTTTCCCAAGTTCTTCTTTACCAGAAGGCGTTGGTTGTACGAAAGATTGTCCTACTTTCTCTGCCATACAAATATCATCCTTTCCCTTACACATCACAAACAAATGCTGTACTTATGCTTATTATACTATAAAAAGGAAGGTTTGGCTTCGTAAAGACGCTTTAATTTATTTGGATCTGGTTTATGTCGATAAATTCAAGAAATTGGGTGATAAATATAAAAAGTTAGGCGATAAATTAACGAAGTTTATCGATAAAAACTATAAGCGAAGACTATAAAGATTTCTTCGCCATTTTATTTACGTTTCTTTTTAGAATAAATCACAAACCAGACAAAGTATAAGATTGTAACTAGTGATAAACCTTATGAAACATATCTACTTTCATTAGGTAAAACAATATTAAGAACAATAGTTAAAATAATCGCAGGTAGCATGTAAAAAACCAAACTCGTACTGCTTTGTTTTTAAACGAAAGTTCAAATCCCTCCATACAATTGAAGATAACTTCTAACGTAATTTCATCGAGAAGCTCATGAGGCGATAGAATGTGTTGATATATTCCTCAATAGTCCATTGTCTCTATCCAGCCAATCGCATTTGATCTTAAACGACGAGAAACCCTTACAGAGCAAGAATTATACGGATATTTAAGAATAGAATGATTTTATAACGGAATACTATCACCTTCTATTAAATAAAATAGTAAATAACAGTGATGTGTATTTGTTGCACCTCACACTTTCATCCCGCACAACTTTCCAAATACGTTACAATCCGATATGCAGACAATGCAGGATATTCAAGATTTCAATTATTTATTTTTCACATTAATAATTAGGAAATGCACATGACGCTCCATTAAAGCAGTCGGCCAAATTTTCATGGCTTCGGCAATGTGTCTTTTAGAGTGACTGTAAGCTTTTGGCACGGCAATAAAAAGATAGAGCGATTCACTCTATCTTCAAATTATTTTACTATGGTAAATCATTAATCTTGTATTGTTACCAATATTCCATCTTCAAAATACAAATATTTCCCGTAATCTGAATAAACCCATTGCTCTGACGTATGGTTAGAAGTAATCGTTCGGTTAATATCGTCAGGTTCACCCCAATTGGTATTGAGAACTTGCTCTTTTGTCATTCCTATGTAAATACGATTTGCTTCACGTTCTGCTTTAACGTTTGCATATCTTTCAAGATTTTCAGCTTTTTCTTTTTTTATAGATGCTTCAAGTTCTTCAATATCTGTTGAAAATTTTTGATATATAAATGATTTAACATTTTCACTTAAATCTCCATTATCTAAAGGTAAAATTTCGTAATCATAGATACTAAACGTTTCCTCTCCTTCAAAATACCTTTGAACAGCAAGATTATAAAGTTCAATTGTTTTATCTGTTGGTTTGATTTCTAAATCAGGACTTTCAATAAACGATTCTTTATAATAGGGAATTACATCCCAGTAACTTTCTTCATCTATAAGCTTAATTATATGTTTTTCAATATTTTTAGCTTTTTCTTGACGCTTTTGGTCTTCAACTGATTTTTCTTCTGTTTGCTTTGTTTCATGTAATTTTCCATTTTCATTTAACTTTTTCGTAGTTTCTTGATTAGTACAACCGACAAGAGTTAATAAACATAATGTTGACATTAGGAACTTTTTGTACTGATTGCTCACTTTCACAACATTGATTTCTTTTTTCTGCATCTTGATTCCCCCAAAACTAATACTACAGTCTATAAAACTATTTTACTACACTTATGACTATATTAGTATATTTTTAAATACAAAGCTAATTTTACAGACCATAGTACACGGTTTGTCACCTTAAGTACCATTGTCATTGATTTAAAAAGGAGACTTTTCTCTTGAATAAAATTGAATGGTACTGTAGTAAAGCGAGTTCGCAAAACTCTAAAGATTTCACAAGAAGACTTCGCTCGTAGAAGTAGTTTAGATAGAACCTTTGAGCGAAACATTAAGTAACCAACCATCACTACTTTTTTATTAGCTTATGCACTTGATATGAAGCCCTCTGAATTTGTTGGTTATAATCAAACGAACTACGGTAGCTACATATGTTCAAGCCTCACGAACACCCTAAACATGATTATCCCTTACAGTCGTTTCTATCGCTATCGTTGCTCATAGGTTTTGTATGTCATGTTCAACTGCAACACCACTATGATTAGTAGTGCATTAGCGACTTTGATTCCCTACTTTCACCTCAGTTACATCCACTAAAATTTCCGGTGGTGCAATTAGCTCTGTGTCATCCTGTTGAAATGCTCCATTAAAGGTCGGAAGCTATATAATTACTGAAATGTTATTCAAATCAAATATGCCTGTTCTTTGCTTATTTTTAGCCATAAAAAACCTCCTAACTAATAAAAGTTAGAAGGTATTTTTATTGGATATTTGGAATGTGTTCTATTCCTTAAATCAAATCAATTACTTGCTTGTCCCCAATACATCATTCTCTTCAAGGAACTTCGTATTGAATTGTGCTGATTTGAAAACATCATTGTTCATCAATGCTTGGTGGAATGGAATTGTTGTATTGATCCCAGGACCAGATACTTCGAATTCGCTAAGCGCACGATTCATTTTCGCAATCGCTTCTTCACGTGTATTTGCATGAACAATTAGTTTTGCAACCATAGAATCATAATATGGCGGGATTGTATAACCAGCATAAACTGCAGAGTCAATACGTACACCGTAGCCACCTGGAGTTACATAAGTATCTACAGTACCAGCTGATGGCATGAAGTTTTTATAAGCATTTTCTGCGTTAATACGGCATTCAATTGCCCATCCATTTAATTGAATATCATCTTGAGTGAAAGGAAGTTTTTCACCAGATGCAATTTTTAATTGTTGTTGCACAAGATCAACACCAGAAATCATTTCTGTTACTGGGTGTTCTACTTGGATACGAGTATTCATTTCCATGAAGTAGAATTTATCTTCTCTATAGTCATAAATAAACTCGATTGTTCCAGCACCTTCATAGTTACAAGCTTGTGCAGCTTTAACGGCAGCCGCACCCATCTCAGCACGACGCTCTGAAGATAGTGCTGGAGACGGAGCTTCCTCTACTAATTTCTGCATACGACGTTGAACTGTACAGTCACGTTCACCTAAATGTACAACGTTACCATAGCCATCCGCTAATACTTGGATTTCACAGTGACGGAAGTACTCGATGAATTTTTCTAAATATACGCCAGGGTTACCGAATGCTGCAGCAGCCTCTTTTTGCGTAATTTCAATGCCTTTTACAAGGTCTTCTTCTGTACGTGCTACACGGATACCTTTACCGCCACCACCAGCAGTTGCTTTGATGATAACTGGGTACCCAATTTTAGCAGCCCATTCTTTACCTGTTTCGATATCTGGAACAATACCAGTACCCGGAACAAGTGGAACATCTGCTGCTTCCATTGTTGTACGTGCAACATCTTTAATACCCATAATTTTAATTGAATCTGATGAAGGTCCAATGAATTTAATGCCTGCGTTTTCACAAGCTTCAGCGAAGTCAGCGTTTTCAGATACGAAACCGTAACCTGGATGGATACCGTCTGCACCTGTTTTTTCTGCTACGCTCAGTAAAGCTGGGAAGCTAAGATATGAATCCTTTGATAACTTTGGTCCGATGCAATATGCTTCGTCTGCTAATTTCACATGTAATGCGTCTGCGTCTGCTTCTGAATATACGGCAACAGATTGAATGCCTAACTCTTTACAAGCACGAATGATACGCACAGCGATTTCGCCGCGGTTTGCAATTAAAACTTTTTTCATAGTTGTGCACTCCTTACTCAGCTTTTACAAGGAATAATGGTTGTCCGTATTCTACTAATTCACCGTCTTTAACAAGTACTTCAACGATTTCCCCTTGAACTTCTGCTTCAATTTCGTTGAAAAGTTTCATAGCTTCTACGATACATACGATTGTTTCATTACCAACTTTGTCCCCCACTTTAACGTAAGCTGGTGAATCTGGGTTTGGAGATTGATAAAAAGTACCGACCATCGGAGATACAATTTTATGTAACGATGGGTCGTTATTTACTGGTGCTGCAGCTGGTGCTTCTTCAGCTTTTGCTGGAGCAGCTGGTGCTACAGGAGCCGCTGCTGGTGCAGATTGTTGTACAACAGGTGCCACTACTTCTTTTTTAGGTGCTACAGTTTCAGTAACAACAACACCATTCTTTTTTAATTTAACTTTTGCCCCATCTGCTTCATAAACGAACTCGTCAATTGAAGAAGAATCTACCAATTTAATGATTTCACGAATTTCTTGAATTTTGAACATTTTCCTAACTCTCCTTATGAAATAAAATCTACTACAAGCACTATTCTATATTTTTTTCGAACAATTTGAAATACTTTAATGCAAATTAAGTAAATATGAACAAAACAAAAGGCTTTCTTTTACTAAACGAAAGCCTTTTCATGATACTGATATATAACAACGATTTCAAATAAACAGAATATTAGTATTTTTCTTGTTATTTTTAATTGTTACTATTTGCACTGAATTTTACTAGGACGTCATTCGCGCCTTCCATTTCTGTTCTCACTAAATAAATAATTTCATTCGCTTGAGCTTTTGATAGCTCCTCCGCCATAACAGTTACCTGTACTTTATCACCGTCTGCTCGTACAAATGCATCGGAGTATCCTAAAGATTTAATAAGCATTTCTAACATTGCTTCAGAGGATTCTTGTTTTATAAGGCTATCCATCTCATTATAAGCTTTACTTTTATCTTCTGCTGAATAATCTTGTGAACCGATTTTCTGCTCTAATTGCGAACGAAGCTGGCTTCTTTCATCACTAACTTGCATGCGCATCTCTTCAAATAAATGGCTTGGAGAAGATACTTCCTTCGTCTCTCCCTCTTTCGTTGCTTCTTGATCAGTCACACCTGATACTGCAGTTTGCTGTAATGCGTCATCTGTGAAAATAGTTAGTCCATTAAATTGTTTTGCTGGATCAACCAAATAATACACTGAAATAACCGCTACTAGACTTAATAATGTCATAAACCAAACTGTTCTTCTACGTACGCGCATTTACTTTTCCTCCTTATTTTCCATTGGAACGATAATAATTCGATGAATCGGTAATTGCATTACTTGACTAACAACCGCACGAATTTCATTTTTAACAAAGATATCTGATGCTCCTTTTGAAACAATTAGTATCCCTGTTACTTCTTTCGTGCCTTGTTCAGTTCCTCGAAAATATTGACTGAAAAGTTGATTGTCATCCTTCTCATCTGTCATATCTCCGTAATAAAAATAGACTTTTACCTCCCCAACACCTTTCATAGCCTTCAATGTCTGTTCAAGTTTTTCTTCATTGGTTTTCGGTGATACTTGCCCATTCGTTGTATTCGTTTGATACATTGGTAAAATGATGAAAATTCCCACGGAGGCAGCGATCAGCATTAAGACTAAAAATGACGTTGTTTTTTTTGGTTTCTTTTCCACATCACTTGTACATTGCCTCCTTTCATCTCTTCTCTTTTTCAAGTGTATGTACGCTTGTTTCCTCCTATGAATTGATAAATGGAATCTTTAATAGCAATTGCAAAAATACTAACGTAATGACAAGCTTTGTAAGTAAAATTATTTCTTTATCGTCTGTTAGAAACACGAATATCTGACAGATAAAGAGAATTGCTAATAAAAGAATCAATTTATCTCCCTCCAGCCATAACTTGCACAAAAACAATGAGGAATAAACAAGAAAACATAAACGAAAAAGCAATTAGAAATGATACAGCACATAATGTAAATAGAGATTTACTAACATGATCTAGAAGTCTACAAATATCATCAAAGGCGATTGGCTCTAAAATAGCAGCTAACATTTTCAACGAATAGGCAGCAACAACAAGCTGCACTGTAGGAATGAACGACACGGTAATAACCGCTATAAACGCAGTAATACTACTAATAGAAGAAGCAAATTGTGTCATATGCTGGAACATTGAAAAACTATCTACTATAAAGGAACCGACAACTGGAATATTTTCCTCTATTAATTTTTTCACAGGCTCTGCAACAGCTGCGTTGACACTAAAAGCAGCAACACCACTCGCCGACATTAAAATGATGTAACAAATAACTGATGCAGAGACGATACTCATAATGGTAAAACGAATCAATTCAGCAATTCTCGTAAACGAAATTTCTTTAACGATGACACTGCAAACATCAAAAACAATGGCAAGAAGCACTCCCGGAATAAGCCATTTACTACTAATAATCGTTAATACTTGTACAAAAAAAAGTAAAAAAGGCTGCCAAGAAGCAATCGCTGTAATGCTGCTTGATAAAAGAAAACTTGAAGTAAGAATGGGATAAAATGCAGTAAAAATATGAGCAAGTCCCTTTGCGATATCGTCTATTAAATTAAATGAATTCACAACGACAGGTCCTATTGTTGCAAGGACTATAAGAAAAAAAAGTATCCTTGTCCCTTTTTCAAATTCTGGTAAAATCATATTGATAATCAAAATAATAATGACATAGCCACATAAAATAAGCGTCATCTTCAGCAATAGAAAGAATGGATCAATTAAAAACGAAAATATTTGCTCTAGCAATGTCTTCGCCCCTTAGTTTAGCCGTTGTAAAATGGCCGACACCTCCTGTAAAACAGCCAAAAACTCCTTAAACCAGTACAACAAAATAACAATTTTGACGCCATCATAGACGATGTGCCCGAGTACTTTATAGTTTTGTTCTACCAGTAACATCGACACCCATTGCCCGATATAAAAAAGGCTAGCACTTACCACAATGGCTTTTGCATAAGGCAAAAATGCTAATGTCTCAAGTAATTGCTTGATGAATGGCAATAAGAGTGTCGAAAACAACATACCGAAAAGCAAAAACGAAAACATTACACTAATTAGCGCATGGAGTGGCTGTATGACTTCTTTTATAAGCAATAATAAAAGCAGCATGACAACAGCAACGATGACAATTTCCATTTACCTACCCTGATGAGGTCAGCCATTGAAAGAATGTGAGGATCTCATTAAAAAATAGACGTAAAAATCGCAGTAATTCCGCTGTCATATATAAATAGGCAATGAAAAATAGGAAAAATGAAAATTCTTTCTTTCCTGTTTGATCAAAGAAGACATGAAGAAGCGCAACTACTAGTCCCACTCCAGCGACTCTTAATACGTCTTGTAATTCCATTTCATACGCCCCCTCGTGTACAGCAATATATGTCGCTACCACACAAAAAAGACCTCCATACTTACGTATAGAGATCTTAGTATTTTTATGAAATTAATGACGCCTCGGCATCATTGCGTTCGGGGTCGGCTTTGCGCAGCCCAAAGCCCCCTTCTTGCTTGCGTAACGCCGGGAGCTGAACTTCTTTCAGTGGATGTTAGACACCTTGCATTTGCTACCACCTATAGTTTCGCTACGAAAACAATTGTAGCTGACGCCTCGCTTTCACTACGAAAACAATTGCTGAAAGAAGTTAAAGTAGCTTTTCAATGATGCTTTTCACAGTACCTGGTTGTTTCACTAAATAACTCTTTTCGCCCATCCACATCGATAAATAGTCGGCTTTACCCTGTTTTGCGCCTTCTTTACGAATAGTTGTAGTTAGATCATTTTGCAATGGATAAGGGGCTACAGTAGCATTCTTCATACGTTCGGTAAAACCATTTGCTAAGCCTCTTGCTGGTTTCCCAGAAAAAGCACGTGTAATCGTCGTTTGTTGTGCTTCCGATTGAAGCAAGGCATTTTTATAAAGAGGTGAAATTTCACACTCATCTGCTACAAGTAAGGCTGTACCAATTTGAACCGCTTGTGCACCCATTGCTAGTGCTTTGCTTACATCTTCCTTTGTAACAATGCCTCCAGCAGCAATAATTGGTATGGAAATTTGCCCTACAACCTGCTGCAGTAAATCATGCAAATCAATTAATTGCATAGGTTCCGTGAAGGAACCACGATGACCACCAGCTTCGCCACCCTGAAGAACAACCGCTTGCATCCCTGCTTGTTCTACACGCTTCGCTTCCTCTAGTGTAGTAGCTGTACCAATAACATAAACTTGGTTGTCCTTTAAACGATGAATGACATCTGCTGAAGGAATACCAAATGTAAAGGAACAAATGGCTACGTTTTCATCAAGAACAGCTTGTACTTGTTCTTCAAATACTTCCTTGGACATGACACTTTGTACAGGTGATAGTCCAAGTTCATCATAAAACGGCTGTAGAGCCATTCGAGCTTTTTGAAGAACATCTATATCAATTCGTGGTTCTTCTTGTACAAATAAATTAATCGCAAATGGCTTTTTCGTTAGCTTTTTAACTTCCTGAATAAAGCTTTTTGTTTGCTCACCATCTAAATAGCCCGCTCCAATCGAGCCTAAAACACCTTGTTCTACACAGGCAGCCACAAATTTTGGCGTAGTTACACCAGCCATTGGCGCCTGTATTATTGGATATGATATTTCAAAAGTTTGTAGCATAGCATTCACTCCTTACTATTATTGTAAACAAATCTTCCAATTATGACCACATTTTAAATAATAGAAACAAATTTTTCTATTAGTAAAAAAGGGAGCTATCTGTACTTTATATGTAAAATAAAAAACCTACCCTTAAAAAAGAGTAGGTCGGATATTTTTATTCATTACCCACGAGAAACGTAAGAACCTTCTTCAGTATTGATAATTAACATGTCACCTTGGTTTACGAAGAATGGCACTTGTACAATAAGACCTGTTTCAAGAGTTGCAGGTTTTGTACCACCTGAAGCTGTATCACCTTTAATACCAGGCTCTGTTTCTGTTACTTCTAGCGTAACAGTGTTTGGTAATTCAACACCTAACATTTCACTTTGGTATGATTGAATATGAACTTCCATGTTTTCTTTTAAGAATTTTAATTCATATTCAATGGCAGCTGAAGCAAGTTCAGTTTGCTCATATGATTCTAAGTCCATGAAAACATGCTCATCACCTTGTGCATAAAGGTATTGCATTTTACGGTTATCGATTTGTGCTTTTTCAACTTTCTCACCAGCACGGAAAGTTTTTTCATTTACTGAACCGTTACGTAGGTTACGTAATTTAGAGCGTACGAACGCAGCACCTTTACCTGGTTTAACGTGTTGGAAATCTAACACGCGATATAATTGGCCATCTACAATAATAGTTAGGCCTGTACGGAAATCGTTTACTGAAATCATTTGTGTTCCTCCATAGTTTACAAAATAATAAGTTCTTTTGACGAATGAGTTAGCAGTTCATTACCTGTCTCTGTGATTAAAATATCGTCCTCGATACGAACACCACCGATTCCTGGTAAATACACTCCTGGTTCAATCGTTACGGCCATACCTGGCTCTAGCACCGCTTCTGAACGCATTGATAAGCCAGGGCCTTCATGTACTTCAAGACCAATCCCATGTCCTAATGAATGACCAAATGCCTCGCCATATCCCTTTTCTTTTAAGTAGTTACGTGCAATCGCATCTGCTTGGATCCCTGTTAAGCCAGGGCCAACCTTTTCAAGTGCTAAAAGCTGGGAAGCAAGTACTGCGTTGTACATATCCACTAATTTTTCAGATGGCTCGCCTACTGCAACAGTACGTGTAATATCCGAGATATAGCCATTGTACAGTGCTCCATAGTCTAATGTGACAAAGTCGCCTTTTTCAATCACTTTATTCGTTGCTACACCATGTGGTAAGGCTGAGCGAAGACCAGACGCAACAATTGTATCAAACGAGGACTGAGTTGCTCCTTGTTTACGCATGAAAAATTCTAATTCATTCGAAACCTCAAGCTCTGTTTTACCTGGCTTGATGAAGTTTAAGATATGTGTAAATGCGTGATCAGCAATTTCACACGCAACCTTAATAATATTAATCTCTTGTTGCGTCTTAATCAAGCGAATTTTTTCAATTAGCCCAGAAATCGGTACTAAATCAGCTTGAATATTATTTTTATATAGCTCATATGTGCCATAGCTAACAGTATCTTTCTCAAAGCCCAATAATTTGATACCCATGTTTTTTACTTGCGTTGCAATTTCTTCAATGATTGTCGCCTCATGTTTGACAATGTGGAAATCCTGTATTTGCGCGGCTGCTTGCTCTGTGTAACGAAAATCCGTGATAAACACAGCATCATTTTGAGACACGATTGCTACGCCCGCTGTCCCTGTAAAACCAGTCATATAACGACGGTTGTATCCGTTCGTAATTAAAATGCCATCGAGATTTTGTTCTTGAAGTGTCTTACGTAGCTTTTGCAATTTCAACATAATCAATTCTCCCTCTCAATAAATGTGCGTAGTGCCAGTTCATAGCCTTTCGTACCTAGTCCAGAGATTTGACCAAGGCATGCCGGAGCGAGATAAGAATGATGACGGAAAGCCTCACGTTTATGGATATTTGAAATATGTACTTCTATGACCGGCACAGAAATCCCTGCAATTGCATCATGTAAAGCTATGCTTGTATGGGTATATGCACCGGGATTAAAGATAATACCATCATATTTTCCATCCTCCGCCTCATGCACCCAATCAACAAGTACCCCTTCATGATTAGATTGACGAAACTCGACAGTAGCACCTAAAGACGCCGCAAGATTCTGAATATTGTTTTTCACATCTTCCAACGTCTCATAACCATAAATATGTGGCTCTCTTTTACCTAGTCGATTTAAGTTAGGTCCATTCAAACATAATAACTTCACGCATATTCGCCTCTTTCTATGTACTTGCCATTATTTTATCATACAAGGAGCATACAGCAACTAATTTCCTTTTTGTGCTGTATGCTCCTTCTGATGAAAGTTTGCAGTTTCAAGCAAGAAACGTAATAGACAAATAACAATGACCATAAAAGGAATCGATAATTTTTTAAAGGAAGAAGATTGTAAAGGTAAATCAAGAACAATCCATTCTAATGTGATTGACACGATAAGGCCGAGCATAAAAGATGAAAGCACAGCTGGGATAATATAAACATATCTCAACGTAATGTATAATAAAAACCCAATCATGAATAAGACTAAAATGAAAAAGCTCCATTGAAATAGTTTTGAACTGCCTTCGAATAAATCCCACTTCTTATAAAAACCTATTGGATTCCATTTAATAAGATGAAAGTAATGAAGCCCCTTTAAACACAATGCTAAAACAAGCGCACCGACTAGCGATGTTATACTAGCTACTCTCAAGTAAAATCCTCCTAACTTGTACTACGAGTTAATTTTTAAACGTTAATCATTCCCTAAACTGTACGATTAGTGTATCCATATAGAAATTTTACTATGCGTAACTCTAGAGGTTTTTCACTAAATTTAGTACAATGGTACAGTTGAAATATATAAAGAGAGTGGTGTTAGCCTTGAGCAATTCACCTGTATACGGGGGACAAGCACAATTAGAGGGTGTAATGTTCGGAGGAAAGGAACATACGATTACTGCCATTCGCCGTAACGATGATTCCATCGATTATTATCATTTTAAAAAAGTTCAAAACCCTATTTTACAAAAGCTTAAAAAAATTCCATTGATACGAGGCGTAGTAGCACTGATTGAATCAGCTGGTTTAGGCTCTCGTCATATGCAATTTTCAGGGGACCGTTACGACGTTACACCTGGCGAAGAAGAAGAGCATAAAGAGGAAGGCTCAAGATTGCAAATGATTTTAGGGGTTGCAGTTGTAGGTATCCTTTCCTTTTTATTTGGTAAATTTGCCTTTACTTTAATTCCAGTATTTATTGCAGATTTTTTCTCTAAATGGATTGAAGGAAAAACTGGCCAAATTTTACTTGAAAGTGGCATAAAGCTACTTTTACTACTTACCTATTTATATTTTATATCTTTAACACCACTTATTAAACGCGTATTCCAATATCATGGTGCAGAACATAAAGTGATTAACTGCTATGAAGCTGGTATGGAAATTACAGTGGAAAATGTACAAGCACAATCACGCTTACACTATCGTTGCGGTAGTAGTTTTATGCTGTTTACCGTGTTTGTCGGCATGTTTTTATATTTCTTCGTGCCAACTGATCCACTTTGGTTACGCATTTTGGACCGTATTCTATTAATTCCAGTAGTTCTTGGGATTTCATTTGAAGTACTTCAAGCTACAAATGCGTGCCGCAATATTCCCGTGTTACGCTTCCTTGGCTATCCAGGCTTATGGCTACAATTACTGACAACACGTGAGCCGAAAGACGACCAAGTAGAAGTAGCCATCGCATCATTCAATATGCTACTTCAAGTAGAGCAACAACCAGAAATCGCAGCTACTTTGAATCATGATTAACAAATCAATTATGCCTCGGAATAATTGATTCTGGAATCGGCTTTGTGCTTAGGCCTGCAGATGTTTTTTGTGCGAAAGCGCAGTGCTAACGTAGCGTCAGCAACATGTTTTTGTTTGTGCGAAAGCGAAGCGTCAGCAACATGTTTTTGTTTGCGAAAGCGAAGCGTCAGCAACATGTTTTTGTCTGTGCGAAAGCGGAGCGACAGCAACATGTTATTGTCTGTGTGAAAGCGAAGCGTCAGCAACAACACGAGGGCCGACACGAAGTCGGTCATTTCGGTAATGCCACAGGACGTGGCGCTTTTAGACTGAGTTCCTCTATTTCAGCGGATGTTTGAACAACCGCTGAAAGAAGTTAAAGGGCAAGTCCAACAGATATTTTTCGTTGGACTTGCCCTTTTATGTTAGAGATTCGTTATTATAATGGTTGTACAGAAATTATTTGTTGCTTTGCTTTCTCGTACTCCGCCTCCAATGTTATGAGTATTTCACGAACGGACTCTCGTTTGTCAATATTGGTAATGCCATGTCCAGCTGACCAAATATCTCGCCATGCCTTGATATTAACAAGATGTGTTAAATCAACATCTTCTCTTGGCTTCAATGTCGCTGGATCAATTCCCTCCTTTAATAAGGATGGAATTAACACATTGACATGGACACCGCTAAAAGCATCGGTATATAAAATATCTGAAGTGCCACTTTCAATTACCATGTTTTTGTACGCCTCAGGTGCATCTCCTTCATCACAAGCTAAAAATCGAGTACCCATATAGGCATAGTCTGCTCCCATTATTTGAGTAGCTAGTACGTCCGCACCGCTAGAGATGGAGCCAGATAAAATGATCGTTCCCGTAAAGAATTTCTTAACCGCAGATACAAAGCCAAATGGATTTAGTTGCCCACCATGACCGCCAGCACCTGCACATACAAGAATTAGACCATCTACACCCGTTGCAGCAGACTTTTCGGCATGCTTGACGTTCGCAACATCTGCATAGACCTTCCCACCATAGCCGTGCACAATGTCCATAACTCTCTTTGGATTACCGAGTGAAGTAATGACAATTGGTGGCTGAAATTGTTCAATTAACTGTAAATCTTCTTCAAAACGTGTATTCGCTACAGGATGACAAATAAAATTGACTGCCCATAGCTCAGCAGGTAGCGCCTTTTTTATTTCTTCAAGCCACTCTGCACAAGTTGAAGCCGGTCTTGCATTTAATAACGGAAATGAACCGATAGCCCCTGCTCTACTAGCCTCAATAACCATCTTAGGATTAGAAACTAAAAACATCGGAGCAACCATAATTGGTAAACTAGACATACACCCTCCCCCTTTATACTTATAATATTTCGAGAGATTTCCTGAAAATCCTACTATTTAAATTCAAATTTCAGATTTGACCTCGCATCTTCCGTTGAAATAACAGAGTAGCGATCATAAAAATAATGACCGTATACCCTAAAACGATAGCAAGTGGCACGAAAACATCTGAATATGCTCCACCTAGTACTGCACGCGCCGCATGAACAGCATGGACAAATGGCAAAAATTGCGTGATAGATTGAAATGTACCACCTATCATGTCAGGCTTAAACCATGTACCACTAAACCAAGTTGATAAATTGACAAATAGCACAAAGATACCCCCTACCTGTTTGTCCGTAAAAATCGTGCCTAGTAATAAACCAAAACCAATATACAATTTGGGACCCCTCCTCTCTCTTACTCAATCGGATCTAGCCTTATATATGTAGTAGTGTTCCTCGGACAGATGTGTTACTTCCTTCAGAGATTGGAACCTGCACCCTAAAGTTCATGCGCAAGCTACGCACATCACTAAAAAAAGCACCAGCAAGATGCTGATACTTAGGCCTGTTAAATGCATAATCAAATGGTTTTTTATTAAATTGATATAAATTCATGCTGTCTATTTGTTTTAAAATCTTTAAACAAGCGGACCTTCCTAACTATGAAACATCCTGAAGTTTTGCTGCGGCATATAATCCGTATCCACTTTATAATCGTGCCTGATCATGAAAGTAGAGATTTGTCATATTGAGGGCCGAAAACAAATTTTTTCACGGCTCAAACCCAGCCTGGCTCACATAAACGTTATTTTCCGGAAAGATTTCAATAAATCGGTTATATACTTTTTTAATCACATGTGGTCCATACCATTCTTCTAAACCAAGTTGGGCATATTTTTTTTCAAGACCTAGTTTTCTTGTGCGTCTGCCACCACTACCATCGCCCATGAAGTAGTCATCAATACAAATCCGATCGACGAATGGCTTTAATTTCATAGGGAGATATTCTCCACTCGGTAAGATGGGGGCTATAGCAACTTGGGTCGGTATTTCAGCAGCCGCTAATTGTTCCAATGTCTTAAAGCGCGCCTGGATTGGAGGTGCCTTTGGCGTAAAATGTTTACGGATTGTTTCCGAATCTGTCTCAATAGTCATACTTACTCGAACTTTATCTTTAAAATGTTGCAGCAAATCGATATCTCGACTTACAAGTGGGCTTCTAGTCTGTACTAATAGGAAGTCAGGAGGATCTTCTACCATAACTTCTAATAAAGATCGCGTCACTTTCTCCTTATGCTCTATTGGTTGATACGGGTCTGTACTTGATGACATAAAAATGGTTACATTCCCTTTGGCTTTGGCGCGACGAAGCTCCTTTTTTAATAAATTCGCAGCTCCGTTTTTAACATCGAGCCAATTTCCCCATTCCCCTTCTCGAAAAAGAGATACAGGCATTTCGCGTACATAACAATAGGAACATCCAAATGAACAGCCTGTATAAGGATTTAGTGAATGCGTATATTCAGAAAGGAAGCCAGTTCCTTTATTCAGAATCGTTTTAGGATTTTTATAGAATAATTCACTTTTCATGACGAAACCTCCATTCATTGTACGGCAATAATTACTCATTGCTTGATGAAGCTTGCTTTTCTAGATCCTGTAGCAATGTCTTCATTTCTATTCCTCCCCGATAGCCAGTTAATGAGCCATTCTTCCCTATTACACGATGGCATGGTACAGTAATTAATACCCGGATTAGCCCCAATAGCCGCTCCTACAGCACGAACAGCTGCTGGTTTATTTATATCATGTGCAATGTCGGAATAAGATTTCGTCTGTCCATAAGGAATTTCACAAAGTGCATTCCAGACTGCTAGCTGAAATTGCGTACCTACGTACTCAAATGGAACAGTAAAGGTTTTCCGCTTCCCTTCTAGATACTGAGTGATTTCAACGACATAGGGTTCAAGCTTTGCATCATCTTCAACAAGAGGACTTCCTGGAAGGCGTTTCTTAGCCCATTCGAACAATTCCTCGAATGGTTTGTTCTGTGAACCTACAAACACAAGCCCCTTTGAAGTTGAAGCAATATAAAAATTCCAATCCTTAAACTTTAGTAAAGACCAATAAAGGGTTGCTTTATTCTTTGTTTCCATAGTACTCTTCCTCCGTTTTACTCATTTGTCGAAATTGCGCTGGTGTCTGTCCTGTTTTCTTTTTAAATAAAGTTATAAAATAAGGTGTGTTAGTCATACCCACACATATGCCGATATCTCCAATCGCTTTATTTGTTTGAATCAAATACTTTTTAGCCGCGTGTACTCTAACTTGTTGTATATACTCAACCGGCGTAATGCCTTTAATCCTTTTAAATGTTCGATGCAAATGATACGGACTCCCATGACAAATAGTTGCTATCGATTCTAGCGTTAATTTTTCTGTGAAATTTTTATTAATGTATTCAGTAATTAAATCAACCCACTCGCTATCAGGTAGATTTTCATTAGTGGGCTTGCAACGTTTACAAGGACGAAAATTTGCGCGGAGAGCTTGTTCTGCGTTTGCAAAAATGCATACATTTTCTTTTTTCGGAACGCGAGATTTACAGGATGGTTTACAAAATATCCCTGTCGACTTTACAGCGTAGAAAAATTGATTATTGAACGCTGCATCATTATTTATAATTGCTTGCCACTTTTCATCTGTTATCATTTCTACATCATTTGAAATTCTATGTCCGTTATTAATACTTTCCGGCATTGAGCTCACCTCTCCTTACAATATACTCCCTATAAATTCAGAATGTATAGTTCTGGGAATGGGATAGCAATATATTGAAGTTTATTTTTTATTTAGAATCGTGAAAAATAATTCCAAGACCGTATCGTTCTCCAGAAGTAACCGTGCTTATTCCGTGACGAACCGTATTTTTATAATATCCTTTTTTACCTAGAACAGGTCTATAGTTAGTAGGAAAAATCAGCGCACTACCTTGTTCTAAAGTAATGACATGTCCCCTACTCTGAGCACGAGGAATTTGTTCCACTAACAGAGATTCTCCACCGCAAAAGTCCTTTTCACGTTGATTTAATACAAATACTACTTGAAACGGGAAAAATATGTCTCCATATCAATTACGCTTGGCGTAATTGCGTCCGGATTTTGAATTGTGCCATCACAATTCATTCCTTTGAAAATCCGTGACATCCGCCGGAGGCATTTATCTTTATTCAGTAGGTGTTTGGACACCCACTGAATAGGTACCAAAATCGCATTTATCTCACCACCTATAGAGGTGGGAGTATTCTGCTGAATAAAGATAAATCTTGATGCAAACAATTAAACCCGCCTGTTTCATACTTTAATAGTAAAGGTGTCGGTCTAGTTTGATCATATTTTTCACAGGTGTTCAAAAAATCTTGAAGATGATCTGGAAACTGTTCTGTTTTCTTTAAATAACCTAACCAGCGATTAGCTGTTTTGGCCAACTCTACATAAAAGGACTCTCTTAAACTTTGGAGGATTTCAGGTAATGGATAGGAAAAATATTTGTACTCCCCATTTCCAAAGCGATATCTCGTCATATTGATTGTCGTTCTGTATGGCTCTTCCTCACAATACAATCCTTTGAAGAATTCACATTCCTCTTTCGTTAAAATCACTGGAAGCTTTGCAAATCCTTGCTCATCTAATTCATGTTGAATTGAATCCCAATTTAAGCTCTCGACACGTGTTTTTATATGTTGGACCATTTTTATCAACTCCTATTTTGCATTCTTGATAACTAACACTATAACCTCATAAATAAAAAAAAATAAGGTGTTTAGAATGTAATAGCAAGATAACAAAATTAGGGAAGATTATTATGTGATAAAGTAAAATTACAGTCAGTGTGAGTTTTCTACAGTATAAAAAAATCGGAATAAGATGAGGAGAATGAAAAGTGATATGGCATGAAATCAATGATGTTATTGTAATTGCATTACCTGAAAACTTCGACATGAATGCTAACGTAGGCTATCTAACAAGAGAAAACAATGAATGCATGTATGAAATAGAGAACGATATCATTACAAAAGTTATAGCCATTGGGGAAATTCGATCCTTAGTACAGGTAAGCGTAATCAATAATAAACAAATGGTTGTTCAATTCCTAAATGATACGAGACCTATTGAAAAGTGGAAACGGGAAGAGATTGTAAAATATATTTATGAATGGTTTGATCTTGATAACGATTTAACGCCATTTTATGAAATGGCAAAAGTAGACCCATTACTTAAAATGCCTGCCAAAAAATTCTATGGATTGCGAGTTATCGGCATTCCCGATTTATTTGAAGCTTTATGTTGGGGCGTTTTAGGGCAACAAATTAACTTAGCCTTCGCGTACTCCTTAAAGAAGCAATTTGTAGAAAGATTTGGCGATTCCATCGATTGGAATGGTAAAAAGTATTGGGTGTTCCCAACGTACGAACGAATTGCACAATTAACACCTACCGACCTAGCACATATTAAAATGACGGTAAAAAAAAGTGAATATATTATTGGAATTGCTAAATTAATGGCAAGTGGAGAATTATCGAGGGAAAAACTAATAAAAATGAACTTTAAAGATGCTGAAAAAAACTTAATTAAAATACGAGGAATCGGTCCTTGGACAGCCAATTATGTTTTAATGCGCTGCCTCAGGTTCCAGACAGCTTTTCCAATCGATGATGTAGGCCTTATTAATTCGATAAAAATATTACGTAATATGGAGCGAAAGCCTACGAAAGTTGAAATCTTAGAATTATCGCTTCCATGGGAAAACTGGGAATCATACGCTACCTTTTATTTATGGCGTGTCCTTTATTGATCTTTAATTTTAAACCAAGGCGGATCATCTGCCCCACTGACTGTTCCTTGACCCTCTTTAAACCAACTCGACACAAAAACGCCCCTTTAGATAATCATATCCAAAGGGGCAAAGCTTCGCGAGTTTATTTTAAACACCGCATCTTTTTTATAAACGGTTTATAGGCCACATTTTAACTGTGCTGCACAGTTTGTACATGTATTACAGCCACCGATTTCTTCTACAGTTCCTTTACGGCATACAGGACAAGTATTCCCTACATCCGAACCAATAACTGTTGTCGATTCTAATGCTTGAATCGTATCTACTAATACAACTGGACGCTTCGTTGGTACTTCTACTAAATCTTCCTCAAATGACAGTTGATCCATATCATTTTCTTCAGCCTTTAGTGTCAGTACTTGTGAATCACGGCTACCATCTACATAGACCGTACCACCTTTAGCGCCACCATTATATAAACGCTCGTATACTTTTTCAACCTGTTGTACTGTATAACCTTTTGGTGCGTTTACAGTTTTTGAAATAGATGAATCAATCCATTTTTGGATGATACATTGTACATCAGCATGTGCCTCTGGTTTTAACTCCATCGCCGTAACGAACCAATCAGGAAGGTTATTCTCATCTACTTCCGGATGACGTTCTAAATATTCATGTACGATTTCTGCTTTTACCTCGATGAATTTACCTAGGCGACCAGAACGGTAATATGTGAATGAGAAGTATGGCTCAAGACCTGTTGCCACGCCAACCATTGTACCAGTCGAACCAGTTGGAGCTACTGTTAGTAAATGTGAGTTGCGAATACCTGTTGCTAAAATTTGCTCTTTAATATGCGCAGGCATTTTTTGCATAAAGCCAGTTTCAGTGAATGCTTTACGTAAACGTGCTGTCTCTTCCTCTGTTGCTCCTACAAGGAATGGGAAGCTGCCGCGTTCTTTAGCAAGTTCTGTGGAAGCTTCATAAGCAGTCTCAGCAATCGTTTTAAAGATTTCATCAACTAGCTCATTACCCGCTTCTGAGCCATATTCTTTCTCACAATAAATTAGTAAGTCCGCTAAGCCCATTACGCCTAAGCCAACACGACGCTCTCCTAGAGCTTGTACACGGTTTTCTTCTAAGAAGTATGGTGTAGCATCAATAACATTATCTTGCATACGAACACCAACACGAACTGTTTCACGTAGTGCTTCGAAATCAATCGTTTGATCTTCTTTATTCGCAAACTGTGCTAAGTTCACAGCTGCTAAGTTACACACAGAATATGGTGCGAGTGGTTGTTCCAATTATTGTTATCCTAAAGGCTTTTTATCCTCTAGTTCTTACAGTTCAATTCCTGTAAGTTCAGCATACATTTTCATTACACACTTTTTTCATAAACCTAAGTAGTTCTTTTCTTCCTCTATCTTCCCCAAAGATTGATTTCGAAATTACTCTAAAATCTTTAACTCCAAATTCTTGATAAATGCTTTCGATTAATGGTTGGAGAGTTGATTTTATTTGATTAAAGGGGGTTGCAGTTATAATTTCTTGATTGTCGATTGCCCATTTAATTACTGTCTGTTTAATTTCTTGATGAATTTTTGCTCGCTTTTCAACATAAGTTTGTGTGGCAACTTGAATATTTGAACTTTCAGCGCATGATTGAGTACAAAACCATTTGGATGAAGAAACAATAACTTCAAACTTGCTCCCACAACTTTTACAGATTCTTTGTTCCCTAGGTTTCTTTTGCTTACCCTTTTGAGCCAAGCCAGATTTTCTTAAACCTTCAATCATTCTTGCTTTCGCCGGACTATTAGATTCCCACAATCGCTTTGTATGCTGTCCAATTATTTTTTTAGTATGCTCATTATGTTGTTGATTGAAATGAGCTTTGAACTTACCATAATTAGCTTTGTTTATTGTTGTATTTTTTGATTCTATCCATTCTGTTATCGTTGAAGTTAACGAAAATGGTACAAGTTTATACATTTCGAGCAATTCTTCATAAGAAATTAATTCGCAATTAATATCATAAGTTGTCTCAATAACCTTTAAAGCTTCTAGAGCTTTTTCTTTCGCCGTAATATCGCGAGACTTAATTTCAACAATCTTTATAATATCACCGTTATCATTATAGAAGAAAAAATCAGGTTTATAAAATTTGAATCCAATATTAAATACTTTGTCTTCATAGCCCCAAGAAATTGAATGATAATCTAGAAATTTGGCATATGCATACTCATATGAACTTCTTAAATAGTATGATTTATAAAAACCTGCATAACCTCTGTTCATTTGATTACAGCCTTTCTCTAATTAGGCCAGTCTATTGTTATGTGTAATGTTGCGGTCTCGTGCCCGGGTTATAGTCTACTAAGTAGGATCACCGGGTATGCGTTGCCCCTGACTGAAGTTTTACCTTTAGCCTTCGGTTCGGATTAGCATCTCAGCCTTCCCGCTTTATCCCGCAATTTTTAACGTGAGGCGAAGTCCACCACACGGATTAGTCGCTACAACGCTTTGACCATAAGCTTTTGCGTTAGTCATGTCATTGGCGTTGTCGATGAAGAAAATACCTGGCTCTGCAGAGTACGTTGCACAAACGTTGATTAAATTCCATAATTCCTGCGCTTTAATCGTACGGTATGTGCGTACTTTATAGCCCATTTTCTCCCATTCGCGCACGTCTCCAACTTTATGCCACTCACTGTTGTAAATAGCCATTTCTTCTTTTGTATATTCTTCAACAGCTGGGAAACGAAGCTCGAATTCAGCGTCATTTTCAACTGCTTCCATAAATTCTTTTGTTAATGTTACAGAAATATTTGCACCAGTTAAAAACTCTGGATTGTGAACAGTATAAGTACCGCCATCGCGTAGTTTGTTTTCCGCTTCGCGAATAATAGCTGTATCAAAACCACCTAAGCCTTCGATACCTTTATAGTTAACAATACCTTGGTACATAGCTTCCTCTTGAGTTGAAAGAGGTTTAAAGTTTAATTTTTCTTTTGCTAGACGAATAATTGTTCTATCCGTTGTATTTTCGATTAGGTATCGTAGAATACGTGGATTTTGCATTTTCGAAATAATAAATTCCACGATATCAGGATGCCAATCTGCCAGCATAATCATTTGTGCTCCCATTTTTTGTTACAGAAAAATAATGAATTTAATTTTTCTGGTATGGTCATTTCTGCCATACTCTTATGCTTTCACATAAGATCAGACTATATCATCAAAGAATACTGTTCTTTGTCTCGTGCCTCATAAGAGCGTCACCGCCTAATATGATTTACTTCTTTCATACTTTGCCAAGCTTAGAAAGTTTCAATAGTCGTTGAACGTTCATCTACGTTTCCATAGACGCTTCGCTGCTGATTGCCCAATCTTTTCTTTTTTCAAGCATTCACGCCTAACTTCACAGTTTACGTTGTAGCAAGAAAAGCTCTCAGGGTGTTCCAGCAATTCACGAGATTACGTCGCCGAGTCTTAACGACGGGAACCACCTTGTTCGACAAGATGAGTCAGTTTCGCAATATCATCTAACCATGATACAGAGCCAGATGATTTACCATTTACACCACGAGCTAAAGTGTTACGTGGACGCAATGTTGAACCATTTGTCCCTACACCACCACCGCGGCTCATAATTTCCATCACTTGCTTACGGTGATCACTTATTCCTTCACGTGAATCTGCTACAAATGGCATTACGTAACAGTTGAAGAAAGTTACATCCGTTTCAGATCCAGCTCCATAAATAACTCGTCCAGCTGGAATGAATTTTAATGAAACTAGTTGCTCATAAAACTTCTCAAACCATTCTTGGCGTTTCTCTTGTGTTTTTTCAACAGCAGCAAGCCCTGTTGCATTTCGTTTTGCGATTTGTTCATAAAATATTTCAAGAGGCTTTTCTAGCACGTCAATTGAACGCGTAATCACACCCGTTTCTTGCTCTTTCGGATCATCTATAGCACTACGGTAATCTTCCTCAATCAAAATTTCTGCTGTTTTTGTAGACATATCAAGCTTTTGGATTGTCCCTAAACCACGTGCAGGGAATTTTGGATCTGCCTTCACTGTTAATACGACGAAATCACCGGCTTTTAACGTTTTCTTTTCCGTATCTTTAAACGAGTAGCGATCGATCATTACAAGTCTTGATACACCTTTATGCGTAATGTGCATATCAGGTGTTACGGGATGAACCTGTGGAAATTGTTCAATATCTTTGTTTAACTGTTCAAATTTGTTTACTTCGGGTTGATGATTTGTGAGTACCATCGTTTTGCCTCCCTTATTTTCTGCTTTACAAATATAAATACACAATATCATGTGTCGTTAAACACTACATATTGTGTATGTTTCTTAAAAAAAGATACTATATCTAGTTTTTTAATTCAACTCTTGCAATTTCGAACAGAATGCGAACTGCTTGTTACTACAAGGGTTGAACGCTAAAAAAATATTTTTCTTATACCATTTTTTATTTTTTGAAGTTCCAATCATCACATGCATATTTTTTTTCTTCTAGTGCATGTACATATTCTAATTGCTCCTCAGAAAGTGTAAATGGTTTTAAATCAATTTGCAACGATTTTGCAAAACCATCTCTAAAAGCTGTCACACATTGTGCAATAGTCACAGGTTCTTTAACAAGGTTATTGATAGCAACCGCTTTTTCAGGCATCTTTCTACGCATACGTGCCTTCGCCTCTTCACTTGAAAAATTGAAGACAGATAATAATTTTTCTTGATCTAAATCAAGTAAAATAGCTCCGTGCTGTAAAATAACACCTTTTTGACGAGTTTGTGCACTACCTGCCACTTTTTTACCTTCTACTACAAGCTCATACCAGCTTGGCGCATCAAAGCAAACTGCACTTTTAGGTTTCTTTAAGTCCGCTCTTTGTTCTTCAGTATTAGGAACACTAAAATAAGCATCCATACCTAGATTATGAAACCCTTGCAATATCCCTTCACTTAACACTCTATATGCCTCTGTCACTGATTCAGGCATATCTGGATAGCTTTCTGAAACAATGACACTATATGTCAATTCATGTTCATGTAAAACGGCTCTACCACCTGTTGGACGACGAACAAAGCCTAGCCCTTGTTCTCGCACCGCCTCTAAATTGATATCTCTTTTCGCTTGTTGAAAATAGCCAATCGAAAGAGTTGCTGGCTCCCACTCATAAAAACGAATAACCGGTGGAATTAAACCTTCACTATGCCAATCAAGTAATGCTTCGTCTAATGCCATATTAAAAGATGGGCTACATTTCCCTGAATTTAGAAAATACCAAGTTGTCATATTTTCATCTCCTACAATTAATCATTTATGCCTCGGCATAAATGCGTCGGGAATCGGCTTTGTGCTTGCACAAAGAAATCCTTTTCGATTCCGTGACATCCGCCGGAGGCTTTACCTTTTGCGAATGTGTACAAAATAAGGCTCATCCCTATAGCGAGTGGTTGATTTCCGTTCCGGCCGGGCTCTTTCTCTGGGGACGACCGATGAGCCGCTTGGGCCAACAGGATGTTGGTCACGAAGGCGTTATCACAGGATGTGATGCTCTTAGCCTTCGTTCCCCTATCGCTAATCCCCGAGGAGTCGCCCTGCCTTCACTCCAATCAACCTATATATCGCATACGTTTTAGCAAATGCCATCCTACTCATGGTGATGAGCCAAAAATTAGTGTTTCTCAAAATTTTGACACTCTGCGTTTAGTTCTATTCTTTATTGAAGTATCATCCACCCAAATCTATAAATGGAGTAGAATGATTCTGTGACCTTTCACTAATAACATCCATACATATAGATAGATTAATTCTAGCCACAATCTAATTAATTTTATCAAACTCATTGGACTATCGCTAGCGCATCTTTTATAATAATAAAGAAGATAGAAAGGGGTAAGACATTTTGTTAAACATACTTATCACAATCGGTGTTATTTTAGTAGTCGTAATTGCATATATCGGTATCAATGCCCTACGACTAAAAAAAGCCGTAACAAACCTAACACAAGAACAATTTATTGAGGGCTATCGTAAAGCGCAGCTTATCGACGTACGTGAGCAAAAAGAATTTGATGCAGGTCACATTCTTGGTGCACGTAATGTTCCTTCAACAACTCTACGTCAACGTCACAAAGAAATTCGCCCAGATTTACCAGTATATTTATACTGTCAAAATACAGGCCGTAGCGCACGTGCTGCTCTATTTCTTAAAAAACGTGGCTACAACCAAATTTACCAACTTCAAGGCGGCTTCCGTACTTGGACAGGTAAAATAAAGTCTAAAAAATAATTTCAAAAAATCGTTAAGGCATAAGTGACTACTATAAATAAATATACTCGCGAAATCTAAGGTAATTTATTTATATATACCTATCTCACTTTGTTTTAAACAGGAAGAAACCATCTCAAATGACTATGAGATGGTTTACTTTTTGCAAAAAATTCTGAGTTTCTACTATATTATATTTATTGTTTAACGTCTGACAACTTATTGAACAGAAAAAAGTAGCGCGTGCGGCAATATACTGCTCACATCACATTCAACTTCCTTTATCAAAGTTCTAGCTGCTTCCCTCACTCGCCCCTCGCCTTTTTTAACCTTTATACCAAACATTAAATATTATCCCTATTTTAACGTATGTCTAAAAATACTATTTTTCGTGTAATTTTTACCTAGACGAACTCCAATCTTCTTTTTTTCTGAAAAAGACAGAAATTTACCCTTGAATATTTATGGTAGCACTGATAGGATGTATAATATCTTAAAATAATGTCATCAAGACATACAATACAAGCTATGAATGCTATGGATAAAACTATAGCAGGAGCAGTTCTGGAGAGAGCGCATTTTGCGTCGCCGAAGGGTTCACTATCTCAGGCAAAAGGACAGAGGAGTAATATTAACTTTCATCATGAAAGCTATACCACACGAATGTTTTCTTTTTTACATACAACATTCGCTATGGGTATTTGTTATTCTGTCGTTTACGAGACTAGTGTCACTACTAGTCTCTTTTTTATTTCCAGTCATAGTTTTTACGTATCTTTGAGGGGGAGCAACGTGGAACAACAACAACAATTAAAACGCGAATTAAAAAATCGCCATGTGCAGCTCATTGCGATTGGCGGAACAATCGGTACTGGTTTATTTTTAGGCTCCGGTAAAGCCATTGCTTTAGCAGGACCTTCCATCATCTTCGCCTATCTAATTGTCGGAACTGCCTTATTTTTCGTCATGCGGGCGTTAGGTGAACTGTTATTATCGAATGCTGGCTATACATCATTTACTGATTTTGCATCCGAATACATAGGACCTTGGGCAGGTTACATTACCGGTTGGACATACTGGTTCTGCTGGATTATGACCGCTATGGCAGATATTATTGCTGTCGGCGTTTATGTACAATATTGGTTTGACATTCCACAATGGGTGCCTGCAATTGGCTGTTTAGTCCTGTTGCTAATGTTGAATCTATTAACTGTAAAACTATTTGGCGAACTAGAATTTTGGTTTGCACTTATAAAAGTCATTACAATTGTTGCACTGATTGTGATTGGACTATTCATGATATTTACAGGCTTTCAAACAGGCGCTGGCACAGTTTCCGTTGAAAATCTTTGGGCATATGGCGGGTTATTCCCGAATGGTCTACACGGGTTCCTAATGGCATTCCAAATGGTTGTTTTCGCTTTTGTTGGTGTCGAGCTAGTAGGGGTTTCCGCTGCTGAAACGGCCGATCCTAAAAAGAATATTCCTTCTGCCATTAACAAAATTCCATTACGCATTTTATTATTCTACGTAGGGGCGCTATTTGTTATTTTATGCATTAATCCTTGGCATGAAATGTCTGCCTCTAGTAGTCCATTTGTACAAGTATTTACACTAGCTGGTATTCCAATTGCTGCAGGGATTATTAATTTTGTCGTTCTAACATCTGCTGCCTCGGCTGGTAATAGTGGTTTATTTTCTACAAGCCGCATGCTCTTTAATCTTGGAAACAACAAGCAAGCTTCACCAACATTTGCAAAGCTCAATAAAAACAGTGTACCAAGTAACGCACTTGTTGTATCTGCAATTGTTGTATCCGTAGGTGCATTACTAAGTAAATTAATGCCTGAAAACGCCTTTAGTGTTGTGACAACGATTAGTGCCATTTGCTTTATCTGGGTATGGAGTATTATATTAATCTCTCATATCATCTATAAACGTAAAAATCGTGCTCTTCATGAAGCATCAATTTTCAAGGCACCTTTCACACCGTTCGTGAACTATTTAGTACTTGCCTTCTTTGCATTTCTATTAGTAGTAATGTTCATTTCAGAGGCAACTCGTACGGCATTACTATTGACACCAATTTGGTTTATATTGCTGCTAATTCTTTATAAGAAAAAAAGAAAGTAATACGCTAAATTATATTGTCCTGGATAGTGACACTTTAAGCAAAGTGAAGCTATTCAGGGCTTTTTTTATTACAAATTAACGGCATTTTCTTGGCGGATGTTTAGAAAGCCGCGGAAAGAAGTAAAAAAGATGACTTCATTTACTGAAGTCATCTTTCTTTTATTGATTAAAAAATATTCATATTCCATTCGGTAGCGATATGCTTAAGTAAATTCACGCCAGCTACGCTGTTCCCGATGTCATCAATTGCTGGTCCATATATGCCAATACCGCTCCCAGCAGGAAAAGGTGAATCTAAGCCTGCATGACTTGGTACAGCCGCCAATATCGCTCCGGAAACACCACTTTTAGCGGGTAACCCGATAAATGCAGCAAATTTACCAGAAGCATTATACATACCACAAGTAACCATCAATGCCTTTGCTAATTTTGCTACTTGCTTAGGAAAAAGTTGTGTTTTTGTTAGAGGATGATAGCCATCATTGGCAATTACTAAACCAATCATTGCTAAATCTGAAACATTTACTTCAATCGCACATTGTTTTAAATAAACCTCCAATGCTTCCTCTACAGGACAGTCTAAAAAGCCAGAATCCATTAAATAATAGGCTAATGACCGATTTCGATTTGCTGTTTGCCACTCAGATTGATAAACCTCTTCATTCACCTTTAATTCCTTGCCAACCATTTGCTCTAAAAAATTAAGGATTTTTGAAACCTTTTCTTGCGGAGAATTTCCGTCAAGCATAGAGGATACTGTAATGGCTCCAGCATTAATCATTGGATTAAAAGGTTTCCCAGGCTGATGGCTTTCTAGACGAATGATTGAATTGAAGGTGTCACCTGTAGGTTCAACATCAACTCGTTCTAAAACATAAGGTAATCCTCGTTCCATACACGCTAAAATAAATGTAACGACCTTTGAAACACTTTGCAGCGTAAATAGTTCAGTTGTCTCTCCGGCTTTCATTTCGTCATTATTAGTACCGATAATCGAAATCGCCAATTGATTTGGATCTTTTTCAGCTAAAGCAGGAATATAACTTGCACATTGCCCCTCTTTAGCAAAAGGACGAAACTGTTCCACCCATTCTGCCGCAAGTTGATTATTATTATGATTGTTATGTTCTGTCGGCATTTTCTAATCTCCTTTCAAAAAACGGCATTTTACGCCAATAACTACTCAATAAGTACACTTAACTAAGAAAAAACTTAATAATAGGCAAAAACAGAGTCTCCATAGTTTACCCTACGAAGACTCTTTTTGGTATAACTTTTTTAAAATTTTGGAGGCATTTTACCTTCTGGAATTAGTGAAACATAAGTCTCCCCATCCAGACGTTCCTTCCATTCTTTTTTAGCTTCTTCAATCAGTGCTGGATTATCAATTAGATCCACAGCAGTGCAAGCCATAATTTTTGCTGCCTGCAACATCCCCTTATGTGCTATTGGCATAACACCCTGTGATACAACCTGCCAAGTATGAAGTGGTGTACCTAGTGCCATACATACAGTTGTACATTGAACAGTTGGGACATTCCAGCTTACATCTCCAACGTCCGTTGATCCACCTAATATAAATTCAGGTAGGACACTTGGGATGTGGTCAGCAATAACTTTACCTTGTAACTGCATAGCATCATCTTTTTTTAGACCTACTAATGCTGATGCCTGAATTTCAGGCGTAAATGTATTAAAAATAGCTTGGGCATGCTGTTCATCTTCTCCTGTATAAGTAGGCATTCCTAAATCAATTATTTGTTTTTGCATCGCACCATAAAGTGTTTTATTTGGAATAAGATTGGACGCTGCTCCCTCAAAGGCGATTTCTAACGATGTTTCAGTCATCAATGTTGCACCTTTAGCAATATTTTCAACACGTTGATAAATCTCTTGTACTTGATGCTTTTTAGGTGCTCTAATTAAGTATGTCACCTCTGCATACGGTTGAACGACATTTGGAGATGATCCCCCTGTGTTTGTAACCGCATAATGCACACGCGCTTCTGGAATGATATGTTCGCGTAAATAGTTCACCCGATACGAAAAACATATACATTTCTAAAAAATGTAAACAGCTCTACTGTGACACAACTTATATCTTTCGAATTTCGTTTTGTGTCTTCCTTATTCTCCGAGTCTGGTTTCGCAAAAAAGCTACTGCCATTTGGTATGACTCTCCAAAGGCTTAAATTCCGCAGTATCGTAGCGTACACATCTAAGGTTTAGTTTTTAGTTAAACTCCTTAGATTGAATAATTTGCTAAATTAATGCTTGCATTCAAATCTTTATCCAGATCATTGTTTTTCATCTTGACATGGTGTACTGACTCGACAATAACCAATTACCAACTTTTGTTTAGCAAATTTCTCAATGGACATTAACTCCATGTGTACCACCTCTCTTTCACTATGATAAAATCACATTACCCTGTTTAGAGAGGTTGTTAACATTTTTATAGTTGTATATATTTTTCTTGTTCACACGAAGGCGCAACCCTTCATGCAGTCTTTCTCTCACGAGTAGACCTCTTATGCTTTCACATAAGCGCAGACTATATCTTCATCTTATCTTCTAATAAGAGCCACATTTTTCTTCCGCCATTCGCTTGCGGTTTTACTCTCCCTCAAGGAGATAGTCGTTGAACGTCTTCCATGTCTCATAAGAGACTTAGGACTTTCGCTGCTAAACATCCATTGCCAAAGCACTTAGCGCCACCGTTTTCCGTTGTCACGATGATCTTTTACGGACACTGAGTGATTTTTTTTCAGCTTATGCCATCCTTGTTGTTTTTTCTGCTTTCGCACCGTTACGTCTGCCGTTTCCAGCTCCGCGTTGGTCACAAGGCTTTAGGAGTTAAAAGCAATTAACGTGGAGTTCGCACCAATTGCTTGATACGAAGGGTATTCTGTTATAAATTTATGCTTCTATACAGATTTGTATAGTTTTGTCTGAATTTATCGTAACAGTTTAGTTACCCAACATTCATAAGTTCAACTGCATCTAATGCACTTCGTCCTAAATGTGGCGCTGCTGCTGCATGTGCACTTTTTCCCGTAAACTTAAACGTAACTGCATAGTTTGCAAGAGAGGTGCAAGTCATTACAGTCGTAAAAGTACCAGGATGCCAGGATATTGCAATATCGACATCATCAAAAATACCAGCCTTCGCCATATAAGCTTTCCCTGAACCATTCTCCTCTGCAGGACAACCGTAGAAACGAATTGTCGCTGATTGATTATTTTGCTCTAAATAATCTTTCACCGCAACAGCCGCGGAGAACGCTCCTGTACCTAATAAGTTATGCCCACAACCATGGCCACTTTCTCCGTCCTCTAATGGTTCGAAATGAGTAGCCCCACCTTTTTGACTCAAACCAGGCAGTGCATCATATTCACCGAGAAAGGCAATAACCGGCTTTCCAGATCCATACGTTCCTACTAGTGCTGTATCAAGGCCTGCAATGCCAAGTTCTGTTGCAAAGCCCTCTTTTTCTAAAGCTGCCTTCATATATTGAACAGATTTCTTTTCTTGAAAGTGAAGTTCAGGTACTGCCCAAATAGCATCACTTAATTGAATACTAGCATCCCTTTTTGACTCGACTAATGAAGAAATTTTTTCATGTACACTCATCTTTTTATACCCCCTATTATGAATTCAAAAGACTTCCTTTTTGATCATTTAACGTTAAAAGCGAAATAATACAAATAACTGCAAATCCAATTAACATCCAAAATGCTGCATCGAAGGAACCGTTAAAAGCATCTACCATAAAGCCGATTGCCATCGGTGTTACAAATCCAGCTAATTGCCCGCCTGTATTAGCAACTCCCATTGCGGAACCTGTAATAGAAGAAGGTAATTTCTTTAACACAATGGCAGGTAGTAATGTAATAACAAATGCAATAAATAAAGTAACGACCGTTTGATACGTAATAAACATCGTTACCGACTCCGCTGTAAACATGAAGTACAATAAAATACCAATTAATCCACAAGAAATTGAACCTAAGATTTTGTCCATTCCTCGTGGTAACTTATCAATGAGATAACCACTTCCATAAATACCGATAATAGTAGTGATAGCTGGAATTGTTTGCGCCCAACCAATAGACATTAAATCGAGTCCACGATTTTTTTGAAGGTATGTTGGAATCCAAGAAACTAATCCCCAGTTCACCGCATAAATACAGAAATAAGCAATCATTAAATTCCACATAAGCGGCGTCTTAAAAAGTTCCTTAAAGTTTACTTTCGTAGAAGTATTTTCTTTACCATTACTACTTTCCACTACTTCCTCTTGTGGAAGTTTTATATATTTCCAATATAAAAATGCAATAATGGCTCCGATCGCACCAATGACAACAAACATCGTACGCCAGCCGATTGTTCCTAACAAATAAGCTGCGAGTAAAGGTACGATTAACGAAACAATGCCTCCAGAGGAAAGCATAATTGACATCGCTCGCCCTCGTTCTTCCCTCGGATAAATCGTCGCAATAATTTTAGAGCTCGATGGTTGGAACCCACCTTCCCCAATACCAAATAAAAATCGAATGATAATCATCGCAACTAAAGACCAAGCTATTGCCGTCAAACCTGTGAATATCGACCACATAATTACTGAAAAAAGTAAGATCTTTTTAGCGCCAAATTTATCAGCCAACCAGCCGCCAGGTATTTGCATAATCGCATAACCTAAAAAGAAAGCACTTAAAATAATTCCAGTGGAAGAAGCATCTAAATTTAAATCACCCGTAATCGATACCACTGCATAGTTCATGATGTAACGATCTAGATTTCCTAATGACCATCCTAAAAATAAGAGTGCAAGGATTAAATTTCTGGATTTTTTGGTTACTTCATTCGTTGTCATTACTATCCCTCCCATGTTTAAACTGCGTTGCTGCAATTGATCGTATTAAAGGAAAAAGACATTCAGTTACTTACTCGAATATTGCGACAACTAAAATTCTTATTCTTCCATCTCGATACCTATTGCAACTTTCCTATACTATTTTTTATCTCTCCCTATTAAAATCGGCCCCTATATATAGCGACATTTTCGTTATATATTCGTATAATAATCGACTTTTTATGAATTGACAATATTATTTTGAAAATTTTTAATAAATAATCGCACAAAAAAAGGTGTCTAACATACGTCATAGAAACTTGGAAACTGTTGATTTGTCTACACTTTTTAAACATTCATCAAAAGCAAATAATAACTAAAAAAATTCTGTATTTTCTATTTCGCAAATTTCCGCCAAACAAAAAATGCCCTTAAACCATTCATTGGTTTAGGACATTTTATACGCTTGACCTACATCACAAGCTGGTATATTTTTATTGGTCTACCACGTGTATGCTGTAATTCTTCTCCACAAATTTCCGCTAAACCTACACTACATAAATCTGCCACGATGCGCTGTGCATTTCGTTCACTCATTTGAAGCTGTGCGGCTAAATCCTTTGTCGTAAAATGCTTCCAACTCATTTTTTGAACTAGCGCTTGTATTCTTGTATAGTTTTTAATGCTAACATTGCCTTTTTTTAATTTTTCAAGGATAGTAGGATCATCAGCTCGATAGGAATATGATAGCTCCTCGCTATTTCCGACAGATTCAATCATTGTACCATCATCTTGAATCATGACAATATCAATCGATTCATGTTCTTTCGTTTGACGTAAAGCTCTATGCGCATTTACTTCGGCATTAAATACCGTTTGCGCAAAGCCTATTCCTGCTGTAACCTTTGCCTCCATTTCAATGGACAGCTGGTACATCTTTTCCTTGATGAATTGAATCTGCCCTTCGATTGCTCCCCTCGTACTGAAAATAGTATATCTCCCATTCCCTTCCTCGATTAAGGAACCATCAATCTGTTCGCATAATTGCAGTAAGTTTTCCTTCATGCGCAATTCTAAATATTGAATACGATATCCTTGTTTCATTCTTTCCTTCAATGAATCGAATTCTTTTATTTCGAGCATGACAGCACCTATTTGCGTTTCTTTATAATACGACGTTTTAATTTTTTCGGTAAATAGCTGAACGGTATGGTAAATTTCTGTTTTTGTAGGGGATACCCAATAGGAGGGAACTCCCCTCTTTTTCAGCTCTTCATCGACAGACGGGTAACATGTGATCGCAAAATCGATTTTCCCCTTCAGCCATAGGTCATAATGGAAATCAAATAATTCTTTCGGATCAATGGCCACATCAAATTCCTTTACATACATGTCCCTTACATTTTTCTCGATCTCTGCTACCCCTTCTAACAACATTTGTGCAGGTGATGAAACAATATCAATACTGACATTCTCAATAACTTTCCCTACTTTATAGGATTGCTCAAAAAAGCCTTTGTAAATAGCCGCCTCAGAAAAGATGATATGTGCCAGCTTATCCTGTGAAACACTTGTCTGGCTAGCAATTTTATAAGGTATGTATCCCGAAAATAGCCAAAAATCAACATCTTGATTGTAGGTTTCCACAAGATGTTGCGTTTCTGTAGCAATCGTATAAATATATGGGATAAACTCCATATCCTCTTCGATTTCATGTGCTAATTCGATAATTTTTTTTACGGATTTTATTGGGCCAACAACACCTATTTTATACATCTTTAGTACCTACCTTCTATGTCAAACTACTTTCGTTATGACAAACAATTCTTAATTATTATACAGATTAACTATAAATAGTATATCGAAGAATTGATATTCTACACAAATAAATAAGATAAATTTAACCAGTGGACTTTATATCAATGAATTAAGTGTGTCAAATTAAGCGGGTTGCTTTTGTGGGGCGTTGGGCGGCAGATGTTTTTTTGCGCGAAAGCGTAGCGGTAGTGGCAGATGGTTTTTGCCCGAAGCGTAGCGGTAGCAAACATTTTTACGTTTCGTCATCCAACTTTTAATTTTATCGGAATACTTTCATATTTTATCTCCCAACTTTTGATTTTTATCGATAAACTTTCACGTTTTATCGCCCAACTTTTGATTTTTATCGATAAACTTTCACGTTTTATCGCCTAACTTTTGATTTTTATCGATAAACTTTTATGCTTTATCACCTAACTAAGCCAATCGCGCATACTAAAACCCCGAATAATTTCGTTATTCGGGGTTTAGGCTTAAACAGTTTTATAAATCGTTTACATACATTTTATTATATAAAATTTCTAATTTTTTCGAGAGCTTACCGTACGCAGTTTGCCAAGCTTTACGAGCTGCTGCATTATCGTCTGTCGAAGGTACGTAAAGCGCATGTACATCAGCTACCTTTTTCAAGTCACTCTCGGCCTGTGTTAGTTTAGAATAATTTTTCACGACACTCTTTTCTGAAGAACTAAGGGCATCATATGCTGTACGAATTTCTTTTACTTTCGTTTCCAAGTCATCAATATATTCACCATTTACGAGCAGTGAATTAATTGATTCAACTAATTTCAAAGCACTTTCATTAGACTGTTGTTGACCTTTATCCTTATCGATAATGGATTGTCGTATTTCTGGACTAACTAAACTCATTTGTTTTGAAGTTAGCTTATTAAAAGCTTTAATAACAGTTGTTGGGTTACTCGTAAATGATTTGTCATACGTCTTCATAAATGATTCTACTTTTTTCACATCAGAAACCGCTGTTGTTAAGATCGACGCATTCGTAATACGTTTTTTATCACTAGAGCTCAGCTTTTTATATTCAATTGAAAGCTCATTAATCTTTTCTATTGAAACTGTATACGTCTCATTATCATTTGAGACAATTTTTGCAATCTCATTATTTAATGTTGTGACATCTGGTGCGTCTTCTAGACGATTATTGAGCAAATCTTCATATTGCTGTTTGGCTAAATGCTGTTGATTTGCTGGTAGCTTAGCATATGCAGTTTGTACGGTTTGAATTTTTTTCGCTTGTTTCGCAGCATCTGTTTCTTGTCGTGCTGCTTGCACTTTTTTATGGAATGACTTAACACCAGAAAGATCTTTACTGGCGGCTGTTAATAAATAATAGTTTGTAACATACTTTCGTCCACCCGAAGATAGGTTTTTATATTTTGTTGTTGCTACATTTACAGCACTTTCGAATTGTGCAAATGTATATTTCGTTACATTAGCAAGCTTCTCAACTTCGGCTTTTAAAGCCAATGCAGCCGCTTTATCAGCAGGTTCCTTACCATTTACGTTAACTGTAATTGTTGGCGTATTTAATAAAAAATCGTTTGCATTATAAACAAGTGACTGTTGTAAACTAGTTAACTTATTATAAGCTTTCAATACATTTGTGTAGTTCGTTTTTAACTTACTCTCAGCTACCCCCGGTGTTTCTGAAAGCTTTTGGTAAGCGTCCATGTCTTTAATAATTTTTTCAGCTGCTTTAAAATCCTTTTGTAAAGTTATCAAGCTATCATACCCGACAATTTTAGCCGCTGAATTTTTCGTTAAACCTTTATACTCATTAATAATACGGTTTACATTATTGACATGTCCTTGCCAAGAATCTTTTGATGGATCTATTGGGTAACTGTCATCCACATCGCCTACATAACTGTCAATCTCTCTATTTAAGTTGTCTATTTGATTGTTTTCTGCGTTTTCAGCTTGAAGTAATGTATGCTTATATTCCGTTGGTACTAGTTGTAGCTGTTTATAAGTTAGTTTTTCATAAGCCGTACGTATTGATTTTGCTGTAGTCACCTGTTTGCTAGGTGAATCTTTAGGTGACAGCTTATCGAAAAGTTTAATAAATTGTTCGACCTTTTTGATATCCGATTTAGCATCACTTAAAATCACTTGATTTTGAACAGTTGCTCGGTAATTTTGAGATAATTTTGCTATATCCTTTTCTATTGTTTCTACTGCTGATTTTAAAGATTCGATGCTAGTAGGTACATACGTAACAAAAGAACTTTTATAGTCTAATAATGCAACAATTGCCTGATTTAGTCTTCTAACTTCTTTAAATTCTTCGATATCTGTAGGATCTTTCAAAATGTTTTTAATGCTATTGTATAAGGCATCGTTTAGATCTAAGCTGCGTTGTAATAAATCCAACTTGTCATAGGCCTCATCGATTTCTTTTAAATACTTCGGTAGGTCTTTTTCATTAATCTCTTTTACCTTATCTACTTTCTCATTTAACTTGCTTATTACATCTACATCTACAGCAGCTCTCTTTAATACATCATAATTTTTCACATTCGCCTTTGCTGCAGCCGATAGTGCCTCATATTTACTTTCTAATTCCGTTACTTTAGCCTTAAAAGATTCTAAACTTGTTACATTATATGTGTTGTCATTTACTAATAAAGTTTTAATTTCTTCAATCATTGAATCGGATGGTTCATTAGATATTGTTATCACATCAGACTCGGCAGATTCTACCAAAGAAATGCCTACCTTTGCCTGGACTTTGACCATTATATCTGTAATGCCATCTGTTAAAGCATTATTAGGAATTCTGTATGTGTCTTTAGTAGCTCCATCAATTATTGTGAAGGATTCACCAACTTTATAAAACCATTGATAGCTATATGTAATTTGATTGCTTTGTAACTTTGCCCCAGCATCATCGGTTACAATTGCTCCTCCTACTTGTACCGATTCACCAGGTACTGCATATTTTGAACTACTTTCAATTCTAGGTTTAGTTATTGAAAGTTTTAGTTCATTAATCGAACGGGGTTCACTCTTATACTTATTGCCTTCTGTTGTAGTCGCTTCCACGAAAACTGCTTTGCCTGCTGCTTCTACTGGTACTGTAAATGACGCTGTTGTGGCACCAGAGATTGGTTTATTCGTTGAATCATTAGAGCCACCTACATAGTACCATTGATAACCTTTAACAATTGAACTTGCTGGTAAGTTTTCGATAGAAGCTTTTAACGTTTCATTTACTGTATTTTTCCCTGTAACTGTAACTGTATCGGTTCCCGCCGCTCCTGCAACTGTTGGTACAAATAGAGCCGCTGGAATAGCTGCTGCTGTAAAAAGTAATTTTTTATTCAAATTTCCATACCTCCTCTATCATCTATTGAATTATATCGGCTACATTTTTAATAATTCTCTTCATTTTATAGATTAATTCTAAAAAGTGTATTTCCTCCTATTCCAAAACAGAAAATAATACTATTTTGATTTCACATTGATTTTCACACTATTTATTTCACTCTCTATATACTGAAGAATCTATTGCCGCTTCATCAACTGAATCATCGTCGTTTATCTCCTTATTAAATATCAGAATCATTTTTTTCATTTAAACAGATTTCTATAAATTCAAAAAGACCCTTTGCCTCAATTGTTCGATTTCCCCAATCATGCCAAAAATACAAGACCTGACCCACTACTCCTTCTTTTGTTGGATCTGTATCAAGACAAAGATAATCACCTCCACCATTTTCAGCAATCGGAATCCATTTTTTATTCCAAAGCGTTGGTTTAACCTCAACACCATACTCTATATCTGGAAACAAATCATCTGGATCAATCTCCTCCTGTAGAAACTCCCAATTATCAATAATTTCAGAAATAGGAGAAAGTGTTAAATTTCTAGCAAAGGGCAGTACTCCTTGCGACCAGTCTTGCCCATTAAATATACTATAAAAACTTTTCATCTCTTCAGTGAGAGTAATACCTAATGTAGTTTCGATTAGTTGAAATTCTTCAGCTGTTGCACCAGGCTGAAGGTTTAATGCTTCTCTACCATTCATTTCTAACTTCGAATTTTTTTCAATGATACGATTCCATAGAATTTCGGCTTCACTTTTCAAATTTTATCCCTCTCATTTTAATAATCTCGTTGTAGCTTTCTTGCCTGATGAGTTGCTAAATCAGCATATCTTGTGGGGATTGGTAAACGGCTATCTTTTTCAATAAAATGCATCGTTATATTAGTTGCCGTATCTAAATCAATCTCGTTACCACATGAAACAAATATCGGTTTAACATCCTTTCTACTTCTTAGAGCACGACCATACACTACCCCATCAATCACAATATCAGTAAACGCTCCAGCTATATTTTCCGGCATTATAAAATCAGTGTTCTCTATTTTATAATAAGTTTTGGCAACACCAATTGTAGGTTTTTCCAAGAAGAATGAGGCATGGGTAGCAATGCCCATATGACGACTATGCAAATACCCATTTCCATCAAACATATAAAGGTCTGGGTTCGTACTCAATTTTTTAACAGCCTCTAATACAAGAGGCAATTCACGAAAGGCTAAAAAACCAGAAATATACGGAATTGTAATTTCATTTATGTACTCAATTTGTTCAACTATCTTTTTGGAATTAAAATCAATAACTTGAATGCAACAAGCTCCATATTCTTTATTATTTTCATCCCAATAGGCAATATCTACTCCTGCAACGAGTTTAATTTGATCGGCTGAAAAATTGTTTTGTAGTGAAATACGCTTCCTTAATTCATTTTGTTGCGAAGTATAATTCAAGATCATGTCTTCCATTTCCATGAAGATTTCATCTCCTCTAATATAAATATACTATCACGACATACAAATAATGGGGTATTTGTTAATGGAAATGTTGCACCTCAAAGCAAAAGCCTCCAATCTATACACGTACTGTGAATTTTGCACATTACGAAAAGATTAGGAGGTATGAAAATAGCTCATGTCTTTTTTCTATGAGTAAGTTGGCCTTCTATGATACGCATCGAAGTCATAAGAACCGCAAAAAACCACGTGAAATACGCAAACCAAGCAGGACTTTACAATGATGTCGAAAAGTATCTTCGTGTTCACGCCAAGCGTATTTAATGAATAAATTCAATGAGGCATCTCAACTAATGAGTTGGGATGCCTCATTCTAAGTTTCAAAATATAATATTGATGCTCCATCTATTGCTTATAAAGCATATAAGTTTTTTCATAACAATCGACGTATTGCACACGCTCTATTTCGCCTGATAATGAATAAGTAAATATCAATCGTTCATAAATCATCTCGGTTAAAAAAGCCGTTTTCGTAGCGTCATGACTAAATGGTATAAGCTTAAATTTATATAAAGCTCCATACATCTTGGGGACTGTTAGATAAAGTTCTTTATTTTTAATAGTAATGGTAAGTACTTTGTCTTCATTTTCTATTACATATTGCCCAACGATTGAATCTTTCTTTATGAATGCTATCGGAACTGCAGGTGCTGGTGAAGATACATTTTTATCAAAAACAATTTTTGCAATCTCTCTACTTAAATGCATGACAGGTGTAACATTCATATTACTTAAAAAGATAATCGTAACTTGATCATCAATAAATCTAAGGAAATCACTTGAAAAACCGCTAATATCTCCAAAATGATGTATTCCGGAACTATTAGTTAAACAATGATAGATTGTTATTTGTTGCCATTCGGATAATCAAGTAGAAATTTTCCTACGTAATCATCCATATACAATTTTTGCTTTTCATGCAATTGAAATATAGCCAACGCTGTAAATGCTTTCGTAAGTGACCCAATACGAAATTTAGTTGTTGGCACATTCGGAACGCTATGCTCCCAATTCGCAATACCAAAACCTCTGTTTAAAAGAATATTCTCATTGGATGCAATTAATAAAGTACCATTCAAATAACCGTTTCGATTATAAGAATCTATCCAATTATTTAACCGTTCCTCTAAAAGCATGTGAGTTTCTCCTTACTAGAATAATTAATCTTTCTTTATATTGATGGATTTTCCTTACCTGAAGAGTTACTAAATCCGCATATCTTGTATAGATTAGTAAACGGCTATCCTTTTCAAATCAATTTCATTTGTTGTGATGTATACCTTAGGATCATTTCTTCTATATCCGTGAAGATATTAAATCCTCTCTATATAAATATACTTCAAAGCAAAACCTCCTAATCCATATTCATACTGTGAATTTTACACATTACGAAAAGATTAGGAGGTACGAAAATAGCTCATGTCTTTCTTTCTATTCATATATTATCCTCTACTAGGAATTGGTCTTCTATTATAAGTATCGTAGTCATAAGAATGGGTATGATCCGCTTCAATTACTTTAATTCGAATGGACATTCCCTCTCCTACATTGGTGTTGATAGAAAACTGACCATTAAAGGCCTGTACCCTATCTTGCATTCCCCGGATGCCCATTGAATCAGCAATTATGATTTCCTCCATTTTACATCCTACACCATCATCAGCATAAATAATTTCAAAGCCCTGTTCTGTTTCTAATAGATGAATTTCGACAGTGTTGGCATACGAATGTTTTAAAGCATTATTTAACAACTCTTGGAAAAGCCGATAAATCATTAAGTTTAAACGCTCATCCTCTAAATATAGACGATCAATTGTATAAATTAAAACAAAATCAGAACGTTTATGAACTTTTTGAATAAGCTTCTCAAGCGCAGCATTTAAGCCTAATGTATCTAATAATGGCGGCTTCAAATTTTCACAGTAGCCTCTTAAATCATTTAAAGATGTAATCATATGTTCATGGATCTTACCAAGACCCGATTGAATATCCGTCTTTTTCTTCGCGTGGATAAATACATCCATCTCCCTAGCAATATGGAGTTGCTCTTGTAAAACCGTATCATGAAGCTCTTGTGCTAATTGATATTTTTCTTGTTCAAATCGTAGCCAAAGTAACTTATTAAGCCACGGTAACTGACTTCTATCAGCCTCTTTCATATGCTTTAACTGCTCTAATAGATCTTCCACCATTTTCGTATTTTCAATAAAATTATTTACATATAAAAGCAATAATTCAAGCCATAATAATTCCTCATCCTTTAGATGAATAGATTTATTGTGGTCTACGACTAGTATTCTTTTATAATTCATATCTTGGTGGATAAAAGCAATATAAAAATGCTCTGTCTTCTTTATATCTCCCAAGCGGAGTTGCTCAAGCTCTATTTCGTTCATTTGATTTTGAGTATATTCTTTGGATGTCCTTGTGGAAGTAATTTGATGTGTTTGCAAATCGTAGGTTAATATGTAAACATGTTTAATCTCAAGGTGTACCGCGATTTCTCGAACAAATTTCTCAAGTAAGTCTTCAATTTTTACGACCCTTCCGATACTATCAACTGTCGTATACAATCGATGGATATAATCCCCTTTTGTTGAAAAAAGAATTTTTCGCTTATGATAATCTATTTTCTCTTTAATGTAGAAAAGTGCTATTAAAGAAAAGAATGTAAAAAAGAAAATTTCCGTCATTCTTGACATAGACAAATCAGTAAGCCAATAAAGACCCATTAACAGCCAACTAGTAAAAACAAATGAAAAATTAAAGTAATGGCGTAAACGGGTAATAAAGTACTCCATATCAAATATACGTTCAGTGAGCTGTGTGCAAATAAAACTATAAGGTATTAACATTAGAAATAAAGAACTAATATCCGCAGAGAGCACTTGTTTATTGAAGATTATTTCTGGCAACGCATATAGCAACAAAAACGGTAGAAACGGGATGATGATACTACTTAAAAATATTTTTAATTGTGGTGTTTTAAATTTCAAGTAACTTATTCCCAATATACCTAGAATTACGGTTAGCAAAATAAAAAATATCCAAAGGGTTAAACTAGAGAATATAGGATTGATGAAAGGATATAAAACACTGTAAATGCTTGAAAAAAAAGCAATTAAAGGCAGTAAGTAAAATACTTTAATATTGTCAATAAAAATCCATTTTAAATTCATAAATAAAAAGTATTTCCTAAGAAAATGAATTAATAAGACTAAGCAAAGTATCATACTACTACGATTTATTATAATACCAACATTATCCATCTTGCCTGACGCGCCTATACTAACATATGCTAATGAAACAGTGAGTATAAAAAATATTAGTATATTCACTAAAGGGTTATTCTTTTGTTTAAAATACAAAAATAAAGAAATTAGAAGAGTAAGAAAAAAATAAAAAGTTGGTGCTATTAGTACATAATAAAATTGTTGGGGAATATCTAGTGGTTTTATGTGTATATGGATTAAACTACTATTAGATTTCTTTATCGTTAAATCATTGGCTGCTCGTAATACGAAATCATATTTGATATTAGAAATATTATTAATCTCTGTTCCATCTACATTTATAATAATATCTCCGGGTTCTATTTGTTGTTCAGTAGCCCAATCTTTGTAATATGAATCTACCACTAACCATTCTCCATTTTCTTCCTTAAGCTCGATATTTATAAAAGGCTTGCTATAAGTTACATATAATAAGTAAAAACCCATTATTAAATAAATACCTATAGCAAGCCAAAACCACATACTTTTAATATTACTTAATACCAAAGGCGATTTTCAACACACAGCTCTTCATCAAAAGAATCCAGAATTGCCTTTTGTTCAATTTCTGTAACACCAAGTAGAGAAGCCTTTTTTTCTTTTAATAAAGTTACCATCGACGGATTTTGCTCTAAATATTGGATCGTATTAATCATAAAATCTCCTCATTTCATTAGTTTTTTTATAGCTACACTTTCTGGAATACACCTTTTGCCAATCTTTTACCAAGGGATTAATAACCATAAATGTAACTATACCCCCATTATACTATCTCTTTACGTTTAATCAACAATATTTTCTACAATTCGCTAAATAAACGATAGATTATGTATCATTTTCACAAAATGTACTAATTTTCCGAATATTTTGTTTTAACACTATTTTAACCTTCCATAACTTGATATTATTTCAAAATAAAAAAGCGTATTCCTTCTACTCTTTTAAAGTTGGAATAAGCCAATGTTTTTATAATTTATCTTTATTAAAAGGAACTACTTTTAGTACTTGTCCAATTTCCCCCAATGATTCAATTTGTCTTATGGATTTATCCTAAGAGTATTTTCCCACAAGGGATTATTCCTGCACAATATTCTTTCCAGAGTCCATTTAACCAACTATTATTAATATCACAAAGCACTGCCTCTAATAATAATGCAATATCATCTGATAAATAAGCCGCAAGATCGGATGACTTTGAGTGCTCAAATATTGCTTTAAAAGTTCTCTCCCTTAAGCTTTCAATTTTTTGTATATACCAAGTATCGACTGTACTATTTTTTAACTTCTTTCTTACCTCAGCATATACCTCCATCCACTTATTTGAAAACTCATCACTATTTCTGCTATCAAGGATATCATCGCATTCTTCTTGCGAAACACCTTTAATTATCTCAATCAATTTAGTATTACAAAAAAACTCCATATTCTCAAAAACTTTTATGTATATTTCCATAACGAAATCTCCTTTTATACCTACAATCCAATGAAATCCTTCTTGCAACCGTTGAGCTAATCATTGAAAATGTTGAAATACAGTAGACTAAAAATCCATAAACGTATCTTGTTCCATATAATAATTTATCCCCATTATAAAGTCATCAATTGAAGCTTGTTTTTTCTGGTGTAAGACATTCATTATCACATCTTCAAATTGTTGTCCGTCATAAAAGAATTCTAGTGATTCATTAATTACACAATCCGGGTATACTTCCTCGTCATCATCTGTAATCGTTGGATTGAGATCCAATATCAACTATTAATTTTTTTAAATTGAAAATCCATAATCCCTAGCAATCTCCTTTATTTCCAGTGAATCATGCTTATTACAAAAAGATAAATGACTAATTAATAACTTTTTTAATCCTAAATGAACATATAATTCGGCAACTCTTCTATATTTCCATTCTTCATCATCTGATTCTAAATAGGAATCTGCTCTATATAATTCTCAATATTTTCTTCTAGCCACTTTCTATTTACTAATCTAATGACGTCGCCCATCTCTCCAAGCAAAAATAAAAGAGCAGACACATTGCTCCCCTTTTCTACCAAGTCGTTAAGTTCTCGACTCGATTGGCATCCAACTTTCCTATCAAGTTTTGTATATCGATTTCTAAAAATGTGGCATTTGTTACAATTACCAGGCACATAAAAAAGTAATCACATCACTTCTGATGATTCGTTAGATTAAAGGGCGATATATATCTTTCCAATAAGGAATCATCTCTTCTGAAAAAATATAAATAAAATCATTAGAAGATAGGTTTCCTAAATTATCTAATGCAATTCCAAACTTGAAATATATTTTATAGTTTCTGTTTATAAAATACTCTTCATTTTTTAAACTATCCAATTTAGATCCGAGCTTTGATACCAATTTATTATCAATAAAAACTTCCTCTTTACAATTAAAAGCTAGTTGAATTAACAGTCCTTTTTCATTATACATCGCTTGACTATTCGCCCTGTTTTCTGTAGTTATACCCCTTTTGTTATTCTTGCCTATTTTCAAAGGAGTTCCCAATATTTTTTCAATTTCACTCGGTTGCATGCCGAATGTCAATAAGCCTACAGATTGATACGGAGTAATTTCATACTTTAAGTTTATAAGCTGATTTTCAATACCTCTAAATGGAAAACCTACTTTTATATCTTTCTCGTAAATATTTTTTTGGTTATCTGAACAAATTGTTAATTGAACTCTATCATTAGGAAAATCTAAACCGTAAATTGACATGTTGTACTGAGGAAATATATAACATCCATCAACAAAATACGGATTTTCTTTGCTTAAAAATTGCTTTGATTCATTCATTAAATCAATTTTTTGTGTATTCAAGAAAAAACTCTTAGGATTATTTACAGAAATACTTACTAAAACATCATCTACAAAATGAAATATAAAATCATCTTGATATTGAAAAAATTCTTTTCCATTGACATTTTTCGTATCCAATTCACCTATGATATTGTGTAAGTCTGAAGATGTCATAGATAGCTCTACTTCGTTTATTCCTATTTTAGGTAATATTTTTAACTCTCTTCTCATATCTTCTACCTCATCTACAATTTGTTATCTTGAAAATCTTTTTATTCTACATTGGCTATAGATACATTGCCTCCTGCGTATTCCAATACTTCTCTTATTTTATCGCAATCCAAAGACCAAAAATACCCATTTTTACACTTACTCTCGGAATGATGGTGTGGTGTTCACGAAATACATGAATTAAACCTGTTCCATTTCTAACAAAAAAACCATGTAGAAAAGAAAGTTTATTCTTCTCTACATGGAGTATTGGAATCCCATCGCACTGCATCCGATAATTATAATTTCTAGAATTATAACCTTATTTCCCTATTTTCGTTTCGCATTACCTGTCTCTGATTTCACTGTTTATTTTTTTTTGACTTTCTAGAGGTATATAATAGATCTTCAACAACTTTTAGATTTTTTTTCAATTGTTTCGAGTAAATACGTACATCTCCATTTTCATACTCAAATCTAAATGTCCTTGTGGGTAAAATTTTTATTTTTTCTTCAAAGAAACCATCTCTAATAATAGTATGAGCAGTCAAATTGTCATTATAAGAATATCTGTCAACCATAAACGTTTCTTTGTTCCTATCATCGTCCCTTTTGTAGAATAATATTTTTTCTATCACTGATCCTTCATATATTATACAATGTACTTGGCTTAAAACCATTTCACCAGCCCTATTACTACGAAATCTAAGACAGATTTTCTTTTCAGTTTCATTTATTATAAAAGAACTCCCCCACCCCTTATTTTCAGCGTCATAAGAAAAATACAGTTCATTGTTTTTCAACTTATTCACTATAATTCCTTCCTTAGATTTCGGTTCCTTTTTATAAATTTTTGGTTTTGGTAATTGATCTAATTCATATTGATATGGGTATATTTCTAGATAAGAATTGCTCCAAATAATCGTTTCATTTTCAACGTCTTCAACTTGATGATGCAACACATTATATGAGGAACGATATTCCTCGAATATTTTTACAATCATCTCGTAATCTTTTTCTATCATCTTATACACTCCCCTAATTCTTTAATTATTTTTGTTCCCCAAGTCCGTCCTTTATTTAGTTCCTTCTTTATTTTTCTTCAGTTCATTCTCAAACTTTTCCTTATTATCTAATCTATCGAATAGTTCGTATTTGTAATCTTTTCTATGTAGATCATCTTGTTGATGAGAAGTATCTGCTCCACCTATTACTTTATCATTATTCTCGTGTCAGTAACCAAATTCCATTATATTTTCCATGCGATTCAATTCCATTTGCTTGAATTTATGCAACAAGTGATTTCATTCTCGGGTCTTTAGTACCTGTAATAAACTTCAGGATGAAAATTATGATATGGTTCTGTTACTTGATAACAATCCATTACTTTTTCAAAATCATCTGTTAGTTCGTATATGTTAATAATGTTGATATTTTCGCTCTTACAATAATCGCAATCTCCTTGTTCTTAATTCTCATCACTAAAACAAAATAATAGAAAATAGACTCGTTATGTCATGAAAAGTAATGGCGAGTCTATTTTCTATTTGTACATAGGCTTTATTTTTACTTTTCTAAACTCAAGACTTCTTTTTTTAGAATGATCCAGTCCTTAATACCATCTTCCGCATGAAAATTGCTCGTAAAAATTATCAATATTATCCTGACTTAGTATTTTCATATCATTAAAAAGACAATCAAGAATATCTTCAGCAATATCTAAGTCTTCTGCACAACCTGTATTTTTTGCCAGAAGTTCTACCGCTAATTTTATTATATACCCTTTGTCTGCTTCAGACAGAGTACTATCATTATATACTTGAATTATTAATTTTTTTATTTGTTCTTTAGTCTTTTTGTTTTCAATGTAATCTTCCTCTTCAGTTTTGAATTGCTCATTGTAGTAGTTTTTGTAGTAGTTCTTTAAAGAATCTCTAATTTTGTCGATTTCACTTCGATAATCTATTCTCATAATTTAACGACACCTTCCCTTTTTATGAATAGTATAGGCACTTTTAGGTATTTAACTTAGATTGCAAGTAGCTATGATGAATTAGGCAATCGTTCACAAATTGGAAGGAGAGTGTGTAGTATATACACAAGATAAAACAGTTCTTTTTCTAACACATAAACTCATGTAGCAAATAGACATGAAACACTCAATGTTTATTTGACAGGAAGGATTATATATTACTTGATTACCATCTTACCTACTTTATGAGGTCCTTCACATATGATAAGTTCCTCATTACTACTTAGTAAGCGTTGTGGTGCATGATCAAATAAAAAACAAACTTCACAGTTATCTATCATTTTATTTTGCGTCGGATTTGTCCTATCGAATTTAATACCTAAACTCCACACCTTGCCATCTTCTAGTATTTCTGTAGTCGGATAATACTCTGTTCCTGTTGGAGGAGCTTTTCTTCCTCCTTCCGCTTCTGAAAACCAATAAATTATCGCTTTCTTCATTTACATCCTCCTAATAGAATACTTACCCATCCTTTAAGATTTTCAGTTCACTTTTTACTCTTAAAACTTTTTTAAATAAAGTAATAAAAGCCTTTGGGTATGGAACATTCATTCTCAAAAAGCCTTTTTTACAATCTGACACATAAAATGTCTTTTCACGTATGTATTTAATACCTCATTGCAAGTTTTCTGATAGTTAATGTAGAAATCCGTCATACTATTTCCCACTTACCGTATAACCCAATTATTTTGATTATTTTCGCTTTATTCCGACTTAAATACTAAATAGCACCAAATATTCCAATATAAGTTAACTCATTATAAAGCTTTTCTTTTTCTTTTATCATAATATCACCATCATAATACCAAAACACTGCATTCGCCTTTTCAACGCCCTTCTTTATACAAATCTCTCTAATTTTTGTTATAGTTTCTTCCGTAACTGATAATTCATCTTGATTTATCAGAATATCTAAGTCCATCTCTTGTGAGTGCTGGGTATATCCAATCCAGTCCTCATCGTAAAATACTTCCCCTATATCTTTACAAAAACCACAGATTTTATAATCTAAATCTCCTATTTCTACATCTTCTCTATAGTCTAATTCAAAGTACTCCTCATAATCCTTCTCAAAATTAATTCCTACCCAAATATGCACTTTAGATGTGTTTTGTTCTCCATAATTCATTTGTTATTTACACCTCATCTTCATATGATGATCATGATTTTTATTGATTATTCCAAGTGCTTCTTCCTTCGTCTTATCACTCTTTAACTGTTTAATTTACATGTCTTGGAATCTCTTACTTGCACTACTACTGTGATGTTTACCTGATATAATATTTCCATCTCCATCAAATATATCTTCAAAAAATACATTTTAACCATTATTTCCTTAACATTGTAAATTCATATTTTTCTGTCGGGACCCCAGATAGCATAACAATAGCGCCCATTGGAAAATTAGTGGCGTTATTTGACGATTACATTCATAACAATGCAAAAATCGCCGCGTAAGATTTAATGTCTCGCACGACGTTTGATCAGGTTATTTCTTTGTAAAATTATCTGTGTAATAAAGTGTTTTTACGTTGTCTGCTACATCTTTTTGTGCCGCAATACCTGTACCAATCACCGTATAATCCTGACTGATTATAATCTTTCGATGCCCCGAGCTATTCATCCAGCCAGCATGTACTTCAAATGTATTTTTGGGTCCATAAAAGATAATCTCTGCTGCATATGGATAATGATATCCCATCATTTTCACACGATCACTTGGTGACTGCCCAGTTAAATTAGTATGACTAAAAAAAGCGTTAGTTGCCATATCTGTTGCATGGTATTGTGCAGCATCAGTCAGCACTGTATCAAGTCTTACTGGAGCTACGTTAAACTTCGCGCGAGTTTGATTTGTTAAAATGACATTTAATTTTCTTATCTCATCTAAATTTAACGAATTAAAATCCTTAGTATAGTTAAACAGAGCAGCTGCACCATCTTTAAATATGTCAATAGCAAATAGGACTCTGTCTGCATCTAAACGATCAACAAAATAAACATACTTGCTTACAGGTGTCACTTGGCATGTAATATTATTATTTTGATATCCAGCCGTTGTCAGACCATATGGACAGTTCAATGTCGCTTCATTTAGTATTTCCCCGACTGTGACATTGCCAAGCTGTTTACCATTTTTACCATAAACCATTGCGGTTAGTTGATTATGATCATAAACAAACATTGTTTCATCTTTTGTATATTCTAAGCGAATGGAATCTGTTAATTGAATTGTTTCAAGTGTTGGATCTGTTTGCTGAGCAAATGTTGGTTTGAGCGTAATAAAGTTGGTATACAAGCGATGTAAAAAGCTTGTTGCTTCTGCTCTCGTTAAATTATTATCTGCACCAAATTGTTCGTAAGTAGCGGCTGTTGTAATTTTTAAATCTTTTAGCAGAAGAAAGGCAGCATCACCGCTTTGGGTATTGTTTGTCGTCGCATATAAAATAAATCGTGCAACGTCATCACGTGTAATATATAAATTTGCATTTTTAACGTTTGTCCACCAGTAATCTGTTTGTGAAAGCACGTTGTAGTACGGCTCATGGCCCTTAGATGAAGATAGTAAATTTTTAAATAAAAAACATATGTAAAGAAAGAGCTTATGACCTCCCCTTTACATATGTTCTTAAACAATCTTATATCACCAAGTGAATAATACAGAACAGGCTAAAGTACTGTACTGTACAGTCCTGTTTTTACATCTTCGTACTGCTCGATATCAACTATATCAAATTCTCTTTTTCAGAGATTGTTGGTTATAAACACCATTTAAATTCAAAGGAGGTTGGGCCATTAAATCATAGTTTATATTTCGACAAATTCCGGTCGTTGGGTACTTCCCTCTTTAACAAACATTACTCCCTTTATCTTTTCTTCTTTACATGCTTTTATAAATATATCATCAACGGTGATATTTTCTGTATATTCTCTCATTCTTACAATATGATGCCCGTTTAGAGAATTTTGTACATATTTTATAGATAATATATCGATTGGTCCATCAGGCATAGACTTTAATAATGGTCTATATTCTGAATTCTCCATATCTAAACAAGGTACTACATTTAATACATTCATGACAAAAAACGATTCATTGATTTCGTCCGTCTTTGTGGACGTTATAACTGCAGGAATGAACTGACAATCTGAACCTAATCCTTCTATCATCTTTTTAAATTTTAAACTTACCAATACTCCCCCTATTGTTGGCAAAATATCGTACTTGTTTAAATAAGTATCAAATTTATCTACTGAATAAAAAAGTTTCTCATCCAAAGGATAGACAATACCTTCCGCTAAGTCAAACCGATTATATGTGTTCTTTTTAGTATAAGAAAAAAAAACATCGCGTCTGTAATTGCTAGATAACTGATAGTAACTCATAAATATCACCCTTCACAATGTATTCTTATTTTACCTTTTCTCAAATCCTGTCTTAGTTCGTTTATTACTGATTGCATAGAATCATGATACTGTTGAGCAGTCCATTTCTCTTTCTGTCCTATTTTCACTAAGGTAAATAAACTTTACTACTGCATAAGACGACTTATCCACTCTTTAAGATTTTCAGTCCACTCTTTACTCTTAACTTTTTTAAAGTAAAGTATCTTGCCGCTCCGACTTTCTTCACAATAGAAAATATCATTCAAATCAGTACTCCTTTTACCGAATTCACCATGAATAGGGAAAATTAAAGTAATAGCTTCTTTGTTTATATCTCTTGCGACCTTCCAATAAATCGTAAAATCATTTGTTACATAATACAATTGATCCGAATAGGCATTTGAAACCGTCCACCCTTTTTGAATTAGCTGATTCTCTAACATTTCTAAATGTTTAATTGACATAGTTCTCCCTTTTAAAATAGATCCCAGAAATTTTTGTTCAAAGTATTTCCACCCTTACTTAGCATATCTTCAATCTTTTCTGCAGTAATTCGGGAGCCTTCTTTTGACCATGTATCTATGGATAAGATTTCTCCTTTTTTATTAGTAATTGTAATACTGTATTCGTTTTCTCCTAACTTCCTAATATAGTAATCAGCGTTTTGACGTTTGCCCCCACCTTTAACATGAACACCATCAGATATATTTTTTTTGACCACGTTTTAAATAATCCTCGGGAGACAAATTTGAGTGTCGACTTGCATGATCCTTTAATCCAGAATCACCCTCTTGGAATGTTCTTCGTTGTTTCCAATTTCCACAACTTTGCTTTTTCAATCCAAACGGATCAATCCAACTATTCGGATCGCTTACATACCCATACAAAGTTGGATTTCCACCCTCAAGTCCAATAGGATCTTGTTGTAAATACATCCCCTCATTTGAAGAGTAGTACCGGAATCTGTTGTAATAAATCCGATTTCCACGTCTTCATACTGCCCTTGATAACGGAATGGAATGAAATCTTTTTCACCTTTAAATTCTGTAATTTCACCATAAATATCAAGCTCAGCTGACCAAACCTTATTTCCTTTTTCATTATAGGCTACAACAGGCGTTCCAAGATAATCACTAATAATGCTGTAGTTACCTTCACTCGTAATTTTAGCTGAAGGTACGAACCCATCATTAAATATCCATGTGAAAACTGTTGGCTTCATTCCTGCAAGTGACAATGCAGCAAGAGTTCGATTACTTTCGGCAACTTAAACCTGTTTTTGGATCTACAAAATAAGTTACAAATACCACCATCAGATGAGAGTTTACACTAAATACACGATAAAACAATTCCTTTTCTAACAAAAAAACATATGCAAAGAAAGGATTTATGGTATCCTCCTTCTTTACATATGTTCAGAATCTTTGTTAACTTCTATAAGTATATAACGAGATTTTTACAGTCCTGATGTTTTGATTATATAAGAAAATCTCTCTAGGTTTTCTAACAAATAGAAGTCTTCTAAGTTCTCATTGTTATATGCTACTAATAATACACAATCATGGCTCTGTTGTAATAATTTTAACCATTCTTTTATATACAAAATAGATTCAATAGTTACAACATCAGTTATTTCATCAACATTCCATTTAATACATGTAACCCCATCGATTGTGTGCAATTCCCATGATTCAAAAAAATGCTGACTAGGGAATATTATTTTATGGTGTCTTTCCTTGCGTTTAATTGATTCTAACATCTTGATATATCTTAGATACTATCTGCTATATCTAATCGATAGTTTAGTTGAAAAAAAGAGTTATTCCATTTCAATATGAAATATTCTAAATTTGTAAACGTACTATCAATAGCATCTGAAATTGTACAATCTTCAGTGTCAAGTTCCCCTAATTTTATGTTGTTATTAAGTGTTATCTTAAAGTTCATTTACATCACCAACATACCCGTACAAAGTAGGATTATTTCTAGCTAATCCAATCGGGTCTTGTTGAGTGTACATACCCATTTATGGGTCATAATAGCGAAAGCGATTATTGTATAATCCCGTTTCAAAATCATGGTATTGACCCGGAAATCTAAATGGAATAAAATCCTACTCTTCAGTTAGTTCTCTAACCTTTCCATACATATCCAGCTCCATTGACCATACAAGCTTGCCTTGACTGTCATAGGCAAGCTTGGAACACCTAGATAGTTAGAATTAAAGTCGACAACTAGGGTATTTCATATCAATTTATTTTACAATGGAGATTTTTTCAGGGTTACGTATTGGAATTTTAATTTTAATACCCTTTGTACTTGTTACTTGAATAGAATCATTTTCTAATTCTGCTTTTATAAAAGGATTACTATTATCTAAAAATAAGAACCAAATTAATTTTCCTGTTTTATCATTCAATTGAACAATACCGTCTCCTCCAAAACTACCTTCTCCAATGCTTACAATAAAATCATCTGTTTCATACTTTTTCAATATATCAAAATGACATACGGAATCTCCATCATTGTACTTGAAAAAACTTTCAATTGTCGATTTGCATAACACTCTTATCCATTCGTTGTTATTATCTAAAACTAGTATATCTTCATTAGAAAAGAAAAAAGCATTAATTAATGGACACTCAAAATTTTCAATCAACTTATTTATACTCATAAAATCTCCTTTATTTTTTACAAGGAACTATAGGTTTCTCTTTCAATCCTTTATCAGGAACAATTCCACCTGCTTTTTTGTTCCTTATGTCGTTAAACCGTTCTTTGAATTTCTGTCCCCAAGTCTTCCCTTTTGTAGAATCAGGATGTATGTCTTCTGCTTTTACAACATTAACTTCAAGTTTTTCTATTCCTGCATTTTGAGCAGAGAGTAATCTTATATTGTCGTAAGATACCAGTTGTCCATCAACTTTGATAACATTTAATGGTGTATACTTAGATGCATCAAATACCCTTACTTCTGATACAGTCCTTTGTGAGAAATTAATGTCATTTGGATTTACAAATATGGTTTCCAACCCAAACACATCAATCCATGTGTTAGGATCTTTCACATATCCGTATAGTGTAGGATTCTCACCAGTCAACCCAATCGGATCGACCTGAGTATATATACCCTCAACTGATGAGTAGTAACGGAATCGATTATAATATAATCCTGTTTCAACATCTTCATACTGCCCTTGATACCTAAATGGGATAAAATCTTCTACATCTGTAAATTCTTTTACCCTACCGAATATATTAAGCTCAGCTGACCAAACCTTATTACCTTCTTCATCAAAGGCTTCAACAGGCGTTCCTAGATAATCACTAATAATACTGTAATTACCATCATTTGTGATTTTTGCTGAAGGTACGAACCCATCATTAAACACCCATGTAACTAGATTGTCTGGTATTTCGGATTTACTCTGCGAAGAATACTCCTCTAGGTTTTCAAATTTATCTGAATTATCCTTCGAGAAATACTCATGCAGGATAGTATTCCCATCCCATACGAATCTCAGAGTTCTCTCGTCAGAACACTTCTCTACTCGTCTACCTAGTGAATCATACTTGAAAGTAACTTCTGCCTTGTCTGATGACCTTTGACATCATCCCATTGCCATAATACTCGTAATTCCATGTACCACCATTCTTCTCAATCTTCTGAACAAGATTACCTTCATCATCATAAGAGAATGTTACCTCTCTCGTTTCAAGTAATCTACTTTCGGCACCATATACACGATCTGTCTTTTCTTTTGTTTCATACAAATTCCCGACATCATCGACACTACGGTGTAAGAAGTCAAGTTGACCGCCTTGATTGGACCAGACGAGGTTACTGAATTCATCGTAACCATAGGTAACTTTTACACCTGTTAACTCGTTTACCATGCTTCGTAATCGATGATTAACATCCCAATTATACACTCGTCTTCGTGTATCGCGCCTTTAACTAATTTTTCGATGGTGTATTGATCTACCTGTCGCATCGTACTGCTCTTGTATCAAGAAAACAATACATCAATACACGAAAAAACAATTCCAATCTAACAAAAAAACATATGTAAAGAAAGAACATACTGATGTCTTCTTTACATATGCTTCGGTATATAACAATCATTTATATCAAGTGATAAATAATAACAGGATGTAGTAAACTTATTACTTTGCGGTATCCCAAATATCAAATTCTTTTTTAGTCATCGCTGGTTGTAATACCAATTATATTCGCTTTGACAGGGAGATTATATCTTACTTGATTATCATTTTACCTACTTTATGAGGTCCTTCACAAATGATAAGTTCCGTATTACTACTTAGTAAGTGTTGTGGTGCATTATCAAATAAAAAACAGACTTCACAGTTATCTATCATTTTATTTTGCGTTGGATTCGTCCTATCAAATTTAATAGCTAAACTCCATATATTGCCGTCATCTAGTATCTCTGTAGTTGGATAATACTCTGTTCCTTTTGGAGGAGCCTTTCTTCCTCCTTCCGTTTCTGAAAACCAATATATTATTGCTTTTTTCATTTGCATCCTCCTAGTGTATTCAGACTTTTATCAGCTCGCACAGAGTTACGGCTCTTTACAGTAACAGAATTATGGTTTAAATCTGCAACTTCAAAGTAAAAGGCTGCTCCTATTCCATCATGTTTACCTGACGCTCTAAACGCTTTATCTACAATATTATCTGGAATATCAACCTCAACTACATAAAATTTAGGGTCTACACCATGCCCCATTCGCTGACCGAATGTAATAGCATCATCAAAACTATCCGCAAACCACTTTCCTGACATTCCATTTTCAGAAGGTCTTCAACCAAAATCTAAAATATCAAAAAATTAGCTGGTGTCCGTGGTGTAACAGCTTGAAGGCAAAGCCTTCAACACGACATTTTATTGTTTAATAAGAATGTCAATCGACTTCCACTAAAAAAAGGGAGGCATCCACATTCTATCAAAGACAACATATCGTTTTCCCTTTTCTTGCACAAGAAACCCACTCCAAAAGCTAGTTACCAATGAAGTGGGTTATATCTATGATAATTTAAATCGGTTACATTCAAATGAGCAGATTAACTTGTATCCAGATATTTTCTGCTCTTTTTGTTATTCTTTATTCTGCTCCATCAATATAGATAGAACATTCATTGAAAATTAATGCATCACATTCAAGTTCAATGCTCCAATTAGTACCCTGTTGAGAAATAATAAACGTTTCTATATTTTTGACAATAGTTAATTTTCCATATCCAGCATTTTTCCAGTTTATTAGACTAGCTGAATCTCGACACAATCCATTTAATTTAATTACTATAACATTATAGTCGACACCCCAATTACCCCATTTAGCAACTTCTATTGCGGGTTTTTGTTTCGTATGAATATTTACGGACATTCTCCCTTCAACATCGAAACCAATTTGCCCTATATAAACAGCTTCTGTTAATCCATTAGGAAACAATCTCTTTAGAAAAACATTAGTATTAATTAACTCTAGTATATCCATTTAATTACCCCCAAAATTGTAATGACCGTGAGTGCCACCAACTGAACCTGTATTCAAATTATCTGGGGGTCTAACATTAAAATGGGGTTCTAGGCCATGCCCAGGTGTTGCTTTTGTATGCCCCAGACTATGTTCTTGAATAACTCTAAGGTTTCCATCTGTGTCGGTAAAGTGATATTGTCTTGTTTGTACTGGTTGACCGTTTTGCATGATTTTATTTCCACTACCATCCAAAAGGGGAGTTCTACTGACCTGTTGTGGTTGCTGGTTCATAGGAACACCTGCATCTCTTTTGGCTTGTCTAAAAGCATCTCTACGACTAGTTCCTTCATAAGTAGTTTTTTTATTTTTTTGTTCACATCGTAACCCAAAAGGATCAATCCAACTATTTGGATCAGCCACATAGCCATATAGCGTTGGATTTCTACCTTCAAGCCCAATTGGATCCTGTTGCGTGTACTTGCCTATGCTTGGGTCATAATAACGGAACCGATTATAGTAAAGACCTATCTCCTCATCTGCATATTGCCCTTGAAACCTAAATGGTATAAAGTCGATTGAGAATTCTTCTTCACAAATATAGTCACCTATTTTTTTATCATTGAATTCTTTTACTCTGCCATAGATATCAAGTTCTATCGACCAGACTTTCTCCCCATGATCATCATAAGCTTCTACCGGCGTTCCTAGATGGTCACTAATAATGCTATAGTTGCCTTCACTAGTGATTTTGGCTGATGGTGTAAACGAATTGTCATCATAGACCCATGTTATTAGATTTTCATTTTCAGGCTGTAATGAGTGGCTTTCACTTGTGGTTTCCCATTCATGGAGAATCGTATTTCCATCCCACACAAAATGAGCGGTTTTTCCATCACAACTCTTTTCAACTCGTCTGCCCATTGGGTCGTATTTAAAGGCAATCTCTTTTGATTCTGATTTTCTCTGCGAAAACGATACTACCTTCGTCATCATGCCATTGCCGTTATATTCGTACTTCCACGTATCACCGTTCTTCTCAACCTTCTGAATCAGATTACCTTCATCATCATAAGAGTAGGTTGCCTCTCTAGTTTCAAGCAATCTACTTCCGGCTCCATATACACGATCTGTCTTTTCTTTTGTTTCATATAAATTACCGACATCATCGACACTGCGGTATAAGAAGTCAAATTGACCGCCTTGATTGGACCAGACGAGATTACTGAATTCATCGTAACCATAGGTAACTTTTACACCTGTTAACTCGTTTACCATGCTTCGTAATCGTTGATTGACATCCCAGTTATATACTCGTCTCCGTGTGTCACGGTTTTGACTACTCGTTGGTGTGTTGGTCTACCCGCTGCATCATACTGCCATTTGCTAATGACATCTCCAGGTAAGATTCTCTCAATTTCTTGACCGAGTTCATTATACTGCATGGATGCTGACCAATGGACCTGCTCTGAGCGAGAGGCTGTGATTTGTGACACATCTCCCATTTCATTGCGAGCGACATCGATTTTTGCGCCTAAGCTACTCGTAATCTGTGAACGACTGCCTAATACATCATAGCTACTCGCAATCCAATGGGCATTTTGCCACTCCTTGATTACCTGGCCAGATGAGTCACGTTCCAGCTTTATGGTCACATGCTCATTTTCTGTCTCAATTAAAGAACCATCTTTGTCATAGCCAAACGTTGCCCAAGTGTCATCATAATAGTCAGCTCGAATAACTTTCCCTAGACCGTCATGCTGGTAGGCTGTCCAACGATCACCCGGTCGTTGAATTCTCTGAACCAATCCTGCCAGACTTCGCTCATACGTTCTTTCCATCTCATCAAAGCCGATTTCCTTAATGATATTCCCTTTCGTATCTCGTTCAAACTGATACGCTTCGCCTTTTTCGTTGATGACAGCGGTTAGCTTCTCTTCTGTATCATAGGTGAATTTGACTTTCTTCCCACCTTGTTCTCGAGTTATTAAGCTGCCAAGGATGGTGTAATCAAAGGCTACCTGCGTACGGTTATCTTTCGCAAAAACAACATCTTCATAGGCGTTGTACTTCAACTGAACGTCGTTACCATCTGATAGATTTGCACGTACTAGGCGATTCAAGTTATCATATACGAACTTCTCTGTAGCCCCTAGCGGATTGATCGTTGTTGTACAATTACCACGACGGTCATACGCCCATGTCGAGCTCGTCCTGTCTGGCAATGTCACTTTACATAAGTTCAGATCAGCATCATAAGCTAAGCTTATCACATGACCTTGCGCATTTGTCACCGTTTTAATTAAACATTATTCATTATATGAAAATTCAGTTTTTGCTCCATCTTCTAAAATATTTGCCTGTAATGTCCCATTTTCATTATAAATCCACTGACGGCTTCCACCCTCTGCGTTTACTGCCTGAATCAGCCTATCCTTCTCATCGTACCGAGAGGATAAGATACTACCATCTGCAAGAGTAATCGTTACTGGATTAGCCCATTTATCATAGCTATATGTCGTCACACGACCATCTTCATCTATTTCTTGGAGTAATTCAAAGTCCTCATTATATTGATAGCTAACTTCACTACCATCTGGATGAACAATTTTCGTACAGAGGTTATCTTCGTTAAAATAATAATAACTCTTATGGCCTAAGCTATTCGTAATTTCGTTATAGCCCTCGTGATAAGAAAGCTCCCCTGCAAGGACATTGCCATCTCCCCATGTTTTGATGACTCTTGCACCTGTAGTTGGCCCATCATAGCGCCAGAAGAAGCTATTTTTATTACGGTCAATTTTTTGCATCATTAAATGATTAACATATTTAATATGCGTACTTTGCCCTAATGCATCTTGGATTTCGATTAAATCTTGTCCATCATTGTAATCATAGCGAACTAAGACTTCACGACTCACCTGGTTGCGTAAAGCAACCTCTGTCATTCTGCCTACCTCATTGGTCGTCACCTCGAGCACTCTACCCACACTGTCGGTTACTTGGGATAAGAGGCCTTTAAGGTTATACGCAAATTAAATATGATGCTCTTGTTCATTTTTTACTTAATTTTAGCTGAAGGTATGAACCATCATTAAATATTGATATGACTAGATTATATGGTATTTCGAAGCTATACTGTGAACACCAACTAGAGTTTCAAATTTATCTAAATCCTTCTGCAAAATATTGAGTTACTTGTTAATAAAATATAAAAAAAAGTGGCAATAACCCCTTATTTAACGGAATTATCGCCACTTATTAATTTATCCAAAAGAGCTTCAAATCAATTAAAGAATATAAGGACTTGTTGTAAATATAGTTAGCAATAGTTTACTATACTCTTTATTCGCCAATTTTTGTTTCTTTTTACAATTCAAAGACACTACATTTTATTTTATTATAAATCAATTCCTCATTTATTATTTTTTCAATCTCTCTCCAGTCTCCTCCTGCTAATCCTGAACCAATTTTAGGCATCTGTATGGATAATCTATTTATTAATGAAAATCTTGCAACTTTTTTTAAGCATAATCGAAGTGCATCATAATCAATATAAGTTGTACTATCTTTGTAATTTTTCCTTACACCTTTTTGTGCAAGCATGTTTGCAATAAAAATAGGTTTCTGTTGCCTAACACATACAAACTGAACTTCTCCTAACCTAAATGTTTCTTTGTCCTTAGACCATTTTAAATATTCTTTCTTTGCAGAAGGAAATTGCTTTGATAGAGATAGAACAAAACCTTTTCCCCATAATCCCAATATGTTAACAACATGAAGAATTAGTGTATTTTCTTCTAAAGGGAGTGAAGCATCACCTTTTAAGTAACTTATTTGAGATTTGTTAATATCAACTAAAATTGCCTCCTTCCACTTACTTTCAAATTCTACTCTATTAATAGGTACACTATCGCTTAAATCTAAGCTATCGATATGTCCATCGTACAATAAAAAACCAATATTTTCGTTCCAATCGTTCAACGATGAAGAAATATACATATCGTTATTGATTATGTTAATCTGCCTAGTTGCAAATCCATTCTCAAATTCTGTAAATAATTGCCCGTTACCTTTTGCAAAATCAACATTATCACATTTGTAATATAATAAGCTTTCATCAGGTTTTACATACTGTTCCACCGCTATTTACCACCCTTTTTGAAATATCCAAATCCGTAACTCCATCAATAATAAAGGTCCCTGGTCTAGGTTCACGTACATTTAAACCTGCAACCTCAATTTCCACAAAATGAGATACACTATTTAGTTTTCTAGCATCACCATAAATATTTGCAGCTAATTGTCCTTGTGATATTTTACCTGCCTTTATATCAGCTTCAGATAAGCCCTATAAAGTTCTACTTCCTATTTGATCAGGGGATATATCAGTAAAATACTGACCAGGACCAAACCGAGCATTTTTTTCACCAATTGATGGTCGAATAGCATTACTTTCTAAAATTCCTTTTAATCCTTTTTCATTGGTATAATGAGTTAGAGTACTACGAGTTAATCCATATGGATCTACCCAAATATTAGGATCATTCACATATCCATACAGTGTCGGATTATTCCCTGCAAGCCCAATCGGGTCAATTTGAGTATAATTCCCTTGTTCCGGGTCGTAGTATCGGAATCGATTATAATACAATCCTATTTCTACATCTTCATACTGCCCTTGATAACGGAATGGAATGAAATCTTTTTCACCTTTAAATTCTGTAGCTTTACCATAAATATCAAGCTCAGCTGACCAAACCTTATTACCTTCTTCATCAAAAGCTTCAACAGGCGTTCCTAAATAGTTACTAATAATACTGTAGTTACCTTCACTCGTGATTTTAGCTGAAGGTACGAACCCACCATTAAACACCCATGTGACTAGACTATCATTTTCTAATTCAACTGAATCGTTCTCTGAGAAATACTCATGTAGGATAGTATTCCCATCCCATACGAATTTCATTGTTTTCTCGTCAGAACACTTCTCTATTCGTCTACCTAGCGAGTCATACTTGAAAGTAACTTCTATCTCGTCTGGCTTAATGACTTTCGACATCATGCCATTGCCGTTATATTCGTACTTCCACGTATCTCCATTCTTCTCAACTTTCTGAATCAGCTTCATCATCATAAGAGAATGTAGCCTCGCTCGTTTCAAGCAATCTGCTGCCGGCACCTAGACACGATCTGTCTTTTCTTTTGTTTCATACAAATTCCCGACATCATCAACACTGCGGTGTAAGAAGTCAAATTGACCGCCTTGATTGGACCAAACGAGGTTACTGAATTCATCGTAACCATAGGTAACTTTTACACCTGTTAACTCGTTGACCATGCTTCGTAAGCGATGATTGACATCCCAATTATATACTCTTCTTCGTGTATCGCGGTTTTGACTATTTTTTACTTGTTTAACGGTCACTATTATACACAATTTAACAATTATTACAGTAATCGTTCCGAAATAGGGAGGGATAAAAGTAAATCAAAACAAGGAAAAACACATGTAAATGGAATAATACCATATACATGTGTTTCATATTTCTACTATCAAGATACGCCTCTCCATGATGTAGATTTCTGTGCTGTTAAATAATTTTATTGACTGATAAAATCATACGGTATAGCATCTGCTAACCATATCATTTCATGCGCAAAATAAAATTTCACACCATTTTTATATGCATCTTCCGAATTGATTTTTAAAACTATAGGGTCAGTGTCTCTCCTTTTACCTACTAAGATAGCAGTATGGATGTCTTCAGATAAATGAACATATTGCCTTGTTTTAGGAACCAAGCCATTCTTCATTATCGACTCAAAAAAACGGCGACTAGTTCCATGATATAGTGTGCTAGGTGGCTTCATTTCCTTTTTTTGAATTTTCATAGGAATCGAATGCCCATAAAATGCTCTTATTTTATCATCTATAATTTCGAAACGCTTCTTTTCTGACTTCTCAATCATTTTTTTCAAATCATCAATCTCAATGTGTGACCATTTATCAGACCTTCTTAATGATTCTAACAATTTATCAACTGAAACCCATCCTTTAGCATCTAACTCTAATTCATACTCCCCTGGAGAATGCCGTAAAGCATATGCCACCTCTTTACTAAGTTTATCGTAATTCATTTACCTTACAGCTCCTTGAATCCTTAAATTCAAACTTCAAATGCTTTTATCTATTTTTTCATCAGCTATTCTAAGTCCCTCTGGCAAAATAAGATTGTATTCTTGAGCCACAACCTCAAAAACTTCATCATAACATTCAAGAAAATAATGCTTATATCCCTTTTCAACCAGTGACTCTTGCTGATTCAAAAAGTCGGAATCAATCACTTCACAAAAACACGTATCCAATAAATTTTCGTTAAAATAATCAAGAGCACAAAGGCCAAACTTGACTACATTTTTAAAATTGAAAGAAATATCAATGTATCGTTCTTCTGTCGAAATATTGGATGCCAACGCTGTCGCTAAATTTAACGAAATTTCAACTTCTCTTGGAAATCGATCAATAATAAACTTTTTTAAAGTCAAAGCATCTCTAGCATCTATTACACCAACTGTTGTATCTATAAATTTGGTTTTCATAATGCCCTCCATTTCTTTACCTAAGGGCAACGAATTTCAATTGTCCTACCGGCTGTTTTAGTGCTAAATCGTTTATTTAAATTCATATTCCCTAGATTTTCTTTAGTCGCCTAAACGGGATTCACCTTTGAATTAGCCTCTCTAGCAGCATGTAGTCTTCTATTATCTACTGAGAAAACATCATTCACTCCTGCACCTTGTTTTAATAATCTATCTTGAACTTTCGGCGGAAGATCTGTTAATTTCACAAGTCTTACTGGTTCTACCTGTTTATAATAGTTTGGGTTATTCTTTAACTGTTAAATCAAAACATTAGGACTAGACTTATAGCAAAAATTTGCACCAATATTATTTCGACTATAGAATATTTTAAATGGATCATCAATCTCCAACCCAAACGGATCGAAAAACTTATTCGGATCTTTTCACATAGTCATAGAATGTAGGATTGCCCCCTGTAAGCCCTATAGGGTCTATTTGCGTATACATTCCGATGCTAGGATCATAATTTTGAAATATTCTTTACACCACACTCATCATTTTAAAGCCTCTCAACATACAAATTTCGTATAATCACACTCTTTTTTAGAGTGGACTTTTATTCATAAATCTTACCCACATATAACACCATCGATAAAAAATTCCAATTAATATTTTCGGGTGTTTCTAAACCAGAATTTTCAAAAAAACCTTCCATACTTTCCACCCAGCCCTCAATGCCTAGAAGAAATTCATCTATAGATTTATTCTCCCATTCATCTCTATTTTTTAAAAAATCGGCTGATAATAAATTTACAAAATTTAAGAACTGTTGCTTATTAGAAACGTTTTCAATTATGTCATACCAATCCATACAATTCACACCTTTCGACCTACTATCGACTTTATTTTTTTCTACAAATTACCGATTTGGTTCCATCATCCATCTTTAAAACAATTGATGTTCCTCCAACTTTTGTTGACATTTTAAACCACTGATGCTTTATTTCACTTCTCTTGGCCCAGTTTACTGGGATTTCATCAATATTACTTTTTGATTTATAATTACATCTTTTTATTTTTCATTAGACTTAAGGACAGAAAATATCTTCTCGATTACCAAATCTATTTTTTCATTATCTTCAAGCCTACTCTGTATTCAATCCCCGTATTTTCTACACCCTTCTCTATGATTTCTCCCGCTTACGATAGGTAAGTCTTTTGATTATAACCACCATCACATAGACAGAAAAAGCAGTCCCTGACTTAAAAAAACCTACGTAAAAAGGGTTTTGTACTTCTTCATACGTAGGTTCTAAAATTATATTTTCTCGGAAATATTTCTATTAATTATGAAGTTCACTGAATACTACTCACTAAGATTTTCCTTACACCTTTAGGTTTTGATAAATTCAGCCCAGCCATAACTAATCACCTCATCTCCAGTTGGAAAATCATATTTTGCATATGTGTTAAATGGCAAACATTGTTCCTGAGTTATTTCATATGGACTTTTCCATTCTGATTCACATTCTTTACAACACAAATACAGATTTGATGTTTGAATATCTTTTACAATTATAACCCAGCCTTGATCACACAATGGGCACCAATCAACTTTATATTCATTTTTCATTTTACTCTCTTCTTTCATAGTTAGTTATTTTGAAGGAAATTCGGTAACAATTTTATTTGTTCCACCTTCTGTAATAATCGGAACGTTATTTAAAACATCACCTGATCCTCTAAATCCACCTTCTGAAGAAGGAATTACATATTTATCATTCCCGTTCGGTTGAGTAACAGGGGATCCTTTATTTGTCCAAGCATCATTAGTTTGAGTAAAACTCATCATCCGAAAATACGCCGTGCTTCGGTTTAGTTAAATCATCAACGTTATGTAGTTCTACATGCTGTTGAGTAGTGTAACCATAGTGCCTTGTTCGACTCCAATCTGGCTTGTCAATCTCACATTCATTTAATCCAAAAGGATCGATCATTCTATTTGAATCTTTTACATAGCCATACAAAGTGGGATTTCCCCCAGCAAGCCCAATCGGGTCTGACTGTGTATAAACTCCTTCATTTGGTGAAAAGTATCGGAATCGGTTAAAATACAATCCTGTTTCAATATCTTCATACTGCCCTTGATAGCGGAATGGAATGAAATCTTTTTCACCTGTAAATTCTGTAATTTTACCATAAATATCAAGCTTAGTTGACCAAACATTATTGCCTTCTTGATCATAAGCTTCGACAGGCGTTCCAAGAGAATCACTAATAATGCTGTAGTTACCTTTACTCGTAATTTTAGCTGAAGGTATAAACCCATTTTTAAATACCCATGTGACTAGATTATCATTTTCTAATTCAATTGAATCATTCTCTGAGGAATACTCATGTAAGATTGTATTCCCATCCCACACGAATCTCATTGTTTTCTCGTCAGAACTCTTCTCTATTCGTCTACCTAGTAAGTCATACTTGAAAGTAACTTCTGTATTATCTGGTTTGATGACCTTCGATATCATGCCATTGCCATAGTACTCGTACTTCCACATATCACCATTCTTTTCAACTTTCTGAACGAGATTTCCTTCCTCATCATAAGAGAATTTGGCCTTTCTCGTTTCAAGCAATCTGCTGCCGGCACCATAGACACGATCTGTCATTTCTTTCGTTTCATACAATTTCCCAACATCATCAACACTACGATGTAAGAAGTCAAATTGACCACCTTGCTTGGACCAAACGAGGTTACTGAATTCATCGTAACCATAAGTAACTTTTACACCCGTTAACTCGTTTACCATGCTTCGTAATCGATGATTGACATCCCAATTATATACTCGTCTTCGTGTATCGCGGTTTTTACTATCTATGCGGTGGTGTGTTGGTCTACCTGCTACATCATACTGCCATTTGCTTATGATATCCCCTGGTAAAATTCTCTCAATCTCTTGGCCGAGTTCATTGTACTGCCTTGATGCTGTCCAATGGGCTTGCTCTAAACAAGAAGCCGTAATTTGCAACACATTTCATTGCCTAAATCATCATAACTACTCACAATCCAATGGTCATTCTGCCACTCCCTGATGACTTGTCCAGATGAGTCTCGCTCTAGCTTTACGGTCACATGCTCATTCTCAGTCTCCATTAACAATCCATTTTTGTCATAAACAAACGTTTACCATGTGTCATCATAATAATCAGCCCGAATGACATTTCCTAAATTGTCATGCTGGTAGGCTGTCTGACGATCGCCCGGACTTTGGATTCTCTGAACCACCCCAGCCATTCGCTCATACTAGGGCGACATCCTATATTGAATCCTAAAAATGTGGCGTTTGCTGCACATGCCGTGCACATAAAAAAAGCCCTTCTGTCACAGCGGACAAAAGGGCATGCCAAAACAACGTGAATCAAAATCTAAACGCTCATTTTTTTGTAATTTATATTTTGATAGAGCAAAAATATCTTCTTTCCATTCAGAAGTAATTTTCTCAACTTTAAAAGTTGAAAAAAGTCTCACATCTTTTTCATCAAGAAAAGTCAAATCAAAATAGTCAAAATCATTTCCTATTTTAAATATTTCAATTTCCCATCTCGTTACATCACCATATTTTTCTATTAAATAATAAATCATTTCGAATTAATTTTAGTTCATCCTTTACTAAACCTCTTCCACCTCATATTGTAAACTTAGGCTTACAATCACTTTACAAACTTCCTCAATTAACTCACTTTCTTGAACTCTCCTGTTACCAATAGTCCAGATGTATATTTCATCCTTGTAATTTTCTATAGTACACCATCTACCCCAATTAACATCGTCATATGGAAATACTATTACTTTTTGATCCATGATTACATCTTTATATATTTCATTAGATTTAAGGACAGAGAATATATTCTCGATTACCAAATCTATTTTTTCGTTTTCTTCGAGAACTATTCTGTATTCAATACCCATATTATCTACACCCTTCTCCATGATTTCTTCCTCTTACCTCAGGCAAGTCTTTTGGGTTTTTAATACCAATATGTGTTTCATTTGGGTTAGTACTTATTAATCCCTTGTCATTTAATGCACTACCACTAGGGTCATATTTATGAACATGTCCATTGTTTCCTGTTTTATATGGACCAGTCCTTACATCTCCATAGGGATGTATCATTACTTTAGAACCATCAGTATGATTCCATGTTTGATTTCCTGTTGAAGTTACTCTGGTCTGATTAAACCCTGAATTTGTTAATATTTTTTCAAGTTGAGAAACACTTTTTCCCCTAAGTTGTTTTAGAAGAGATGCTGAATTTAATCCAAATACATCAATCCAAATATTCGGATCATGCTACATAAGCATAAAGCGTGGGATTATTCCCTGCAAGCCCTATTGGGTCTTGTTGGGTATATATCCCTGGTACGGGATCGTAGTACCTGAATCGGTTGTAATATAATCCTGTTTCAATATCTTCGTACTGTCCTTGATATCTAAACGGGATGAAGTCTTTTGCGCATGTGAACTCTTTTGCTTGTTTGTATTGGTCTAGTTCTGGTTTTTCTCTGCCATAGATGTCCAGTTCACATAGCCAGATTTCTTTTCCTTGTTCGTCATAGGCACTTACTGGTGTGCCTAAGTGATCGGTTATAATACTGTAACTACCTGAACTTGTTAGTTTGGCTGTTGGGATGAATGTGTCTGTATTGAATATCCATGTTGTTAGGTCTTCATTTGTCGGTTGGGACAAGCCGCTTTCTTTAGTGATTTTCCATTCGTGTAAAATGATGTTCCCATCCCATATGAATTTTGTTTCTTTACATTCACTCACTTTGGCTATTCGTCGTCCGAGTGGGTCGTACATAAAATGAATTTCTGTTTTGTCTGGTCTAACAACCTTCGACATCATTCCATTTCCACAGTACTCGTATTTCCACATATCACCGTTCTTCTCAATCTTCTGAACAAGATTACCTTCATCATCATAAGAGAATGTTGCATCTTTTGTTTCAAGCAATCTGCTTCCGGCACCATAGACACGATCTGTCTTTTCTTTCGTTTCATACAAATTCCCAACATCATCGACACTACGGTGTAAGAAGTCAAATTGACCGCCTTGATTGGACCAGACGAGGTTACTGAATTCATCGTAGCCATAGGTAACTTTTACACCCGTTAACTCGTTTACCATACTTCGTAAGCGATGATTGACTTCCCAATTATACGCTCGTCTTCTTGTATCACGGTTTTGACTACTTATTCGGTGGTGTGTTGGTCTACCTGTAACGTCATACTGCCATTTGCTGATGACATCTCCCGGTAAGATCCTCTCAATTTCTTGGCCAAGTTCATTGTACTGCATTGATGCTGTCCAATGTGCTTGCTCTGAGCGAGAAGCCGTTATTTGTGACACATTGCCCATTTCATTACGAGCGACATCGATTTTTGCGCCTAAGCTACTTGTAATCTGTGAACGGTTGCCTAATTCATCATAGGTACTCGCAATCCAATGGTCATTTTGCCACTCCATGAAGACTTTGCAATCCCAATAGGGTCCTTTGTATTTTCCCAAACAGATATTAGGTCAAATAATGATTTTTATCGACATGGTTTTTTACACCTTCCTTGAAAATCACTAGCTGTAATAAGACTCTGTAATATCAACTCTTTTAGAATAATGAAATCAAATAACTTTCGGAGTAACTGACATTTTGGGCTATCGTCATAAAAAAAAATACTCCTTTCAAAAAAATTGGTATTTATCTATACCAACTTTTTAAAAGGAGTACACACTTTCTTAAGTTGACAGCTACGGAAAGACGAGTACTCTCAAATAATGTTTTTACAAGTAGAAAAACATTATAAAGATTACTTTATTCAGTCTGCACAATCGCATTTGAATAAAGTAACCTTAATTTTTTTGTCTCGTTTTCTATAACCGTTCAACTACCGATGAAACAATTTTTTATAAGTTACCAGTTTGAGAAAGTTGATTAATCGCACTCTCTCTGATTATCTCGTTTGATGAGGTAGCTAATAATTTAAGCTTTTCTATTGAGAGGTCTGTATTAATTGTTCCCAATGCCCATATACATTTTACGGCAAGTGCATATGCCTCATCATATTCTAAATATTCAAGTCTATGATTTGCAGCAATATACAACGACTCACAAGCATCTATTGGTTTCAATTTTTGAAATAGCGAAGCAATATCTTCATGTGAAATATGCCAATCTTCTTCGATTAATTTGCATAGAATACTCGTATACTTTATTGTAAATAGATTGAACACAAAACCTACGTACATTATATCTTCTAGATCATCTGCGTTTTTTTCCATATAGACTTCTTCGAGTAGTTCCAATAAATAATCAGAATGAACTGAAGCGTTTTCGAAAAAAGCTTGCACAAATTCATTTTTCGAAATCAAGTCATCCATTAATTTTTTTACTAGTTCTCTTTGAGTGTTACTTATCATCTACATCCCACCTTTTCAAAGCTTGAAATATTTTCATTGAACGTTTCTAACGCCTTTCCTTTTCCAAGTCCTATGTTAATTTGATTTCCTTCTGCCTTAAACAAAGCGTTCTCTCAGCCTAACCCTTGCTAACACCTGGCATTTCCGGATACTTAACCCTTGTCCGTTTGGATGAATCTTTTACTCCAATTTGTTCTAATTTTGCAGTAATTCCGTCATTAACTTCTAATTTAACTGTTACTCCCTTATAATCCTCTGAAAATGATTTCGTTGGGGAAATAAATGTTTCGGATGTGGCAGATACTTTCTTAGTCTTTTGAAGACTTTCATAATGTTCTTGACTCATCGTTCTATAGTAAGTTTCAATTAAACCAAAAGGATCTATCCAACTATTTGGATTACTCACATACCCATAAAGTGTAGGGTTGTTCCCCGCAAGTCCTATTGGATCTATTTGAGTATAGTTCCCTTGTTCTGGGTCGTAGTACCGGAATCGATTATAATACAATCCTATTTCTACATCTTCATACTGCCCTTGATAACGGAATGGAATAAAGTCTTTCTCACCTGTAAATTCATTCACTCTACCATAAATATCAAGCTCAGCTGACCAAACCATTTTACCATCTTCATCATAAGCTTCTACGGGCGTCCCAAGATAGTCACTAATAATGCTGTAATTACTTTCACTCGTAATTTTCGCTGAAGGTACAAACCCATCTTTAAATACCCATGTGACTAGATTATCATTTTCTAATTCAGCGGAATCATTCTCTGAGAAACACTCATGTAGAATAGTATTTCCATCCCAGACGAAACTTGTTGTTTTCTCGTCAGAACACTTCTCTATTCGTCTGCCTAGCGAGTCATACTTAAAAGTAACTTCTGTCTTGTCTGGTTTGATGACTTTCGACATCATTCCATTACCGTTATATTCATACTTCCACGTATCACCGTTCTTCTCAACTTTCTGAACGAGATTACCTTCATCATCATAAGAGATTGTTGCCTCTTTCGTTTCAAGCAATTTACTTCCGACACCATAGACACGTTCTGTCTTTTCTTTCGTTTCATACAGATTCCCGACATCATCGACACTGCGGTGTAAGAAGTCAAATTGACCTCCTTGGTTGGACCAGACGAGGTTACTGAATTCATCGTAACCATAGGTAACTTTTACACCTGTTAACTCGTTTACCATGCTTTGTAAGCGATGATTGACGTCCCAATTATACACGCGTCTCCGTTTATCACGATTGGGAAATGTGTACAAAGTACAGCCTTTCGCTCAGAGCAAGAACATTGGACAGCATCAATGCAGTACAATGAACTCGGTCAAGAGATTGAAAGAATCTTACCGGGGATGTCATCAGCAAATGGCAGTATGATACGACGGGTAGACCAACACACCATCGAATAAATAGTCAAAAATGTCATTACGAACAACATCGATTTTTGCACATAGGCTACTCGTAATCTATGAAAGGCTGCCTAAAAATACTATAAAATTTTCAAATTATCAAGAAATAACCTCAACCTATGTGTGAGGCAACATCATGCATTTCAATGTCGTATTACTAATGATGATCCATAAACTTCTAGTAGTTTTGATTTCTTTTTACAAATAACCTGTCCCTCAGATGAAGAAAGTAAATGTTTAAACAAAAAAACATATGTAAAAAAGGGCTTATGACGTCCTCTTTACATATGTTTTTGTATCTATAAATAATCTTTTAACGCTAAGTAAATATACAGAATAGGCTGTAGTACTGAACTGTTTTAACTTCGTACTGTAAGGCAATACATTAAATTCCTTTTTTAGAGAAAGTTGATTATAAATACTAATCTTAAATCACAGTGAATTGTCTATTAAATAATACTCCACATTTCGACGAATTCTGCTTGTTTGGGTACTTCCCACTTTGACAAACATTACTCCCTTTATCTTTCCACTTTATATGCCCTAATCAAAAAAGTAGTATCATTCAATCATTCGATTCTCAGGGTCAACTACAAAATTATATTCATCGATACTCTTTGTAAAATCAAAATGTGGTAGCTTTTCAGTAGCACTAAAATTTAAAATATAGCCAAACTCTTTATTTGATTTCAAATTATTCCCGCAGTAACCTGTTATTCTAACTGAGTAATAGTTCTTTGACATCTGGACACTATTACAATTGTCGTAGCTTTCATCTTTTATCTCTTCATAGTTTAAGTAATAATTTTTATCCCAATCAATTATAGCAGAAATATCTGATATAATAATATTTCCGCTAGTAACATGTAGAGGAAATGGATTTGTTGTAAAGATGTGATTTTCTTTAGGGATCAAAGAATTATCCTGATTAGAGTTAATTAATATTTGATAGTGATCATCAAGTTCAGGAATTTCGTATATTGGAATAATGCAACCTTTAGATATAACCTCTTGGCCTATTTTTTCATTTTCACTAAAAAAACCCAGCAAATCATTCCTCGAAATGTTATTTTTCTCCAAAAAATTATTTAAAGTTAGAGGATCAAATATTACTAACCCAGGAGCATATAACATCAATTTTAATTTTTTTATCACCATTAATTACAACCCCCACTATTTTTCTTTATATCCCATTTCATAGATTCATGGAACCCTTCACGAACTGTAACATTTTCTGCAATTATTTCACCAGTCCTAGGAATCATTACAAACCCCTTTTGTGAAAAACCCTTGTATGCTTCATTTGTTTTGTAAATTAAGTCAGCAGAAGAACCATTAAAAGGTCTATTAAATGGAATTCCTTGGTCTTTTAATGCATCATGGAATTGTTTGTGTAACTCATCCGAGCCTTCGATTTTGTAAGGAAACCATGAAGGCGAATCTTTTTTTGTACCTAGATTTGGAAAACCATGTTGATTTGCATGGGATCTCGGAACCGTATGATGTCCCATTCCGTTATGTTTTAGCTCTTTCCAAAATGCCATTAGCCCTAGTGGATCTAATTGCATAATAGGGTTACTTACATACCCATACAAAGTAGGATTTCCACCTTCAAGCCCAATTGGATCAGGTTGTGTATACATCCCCTCGCTTGGTGAGTAATAACGGAATCGATTGTAATACAATCCTGTTTCAACATCTTCATACTGCCCTTGATACCTAAACAGAATGAAATCCTGCTCACCAGTAAACTCCACTACTCGTCCATAAATATCAAGCTCAGCTGACCAAACCTTTTTACCATCATCATCATAGGCTTCTACAGGCGTTCCTAGATAGTCACTAATAATACTGTAGTTACCTTCACTCGTGATTTTAGCTGAAGGTATGAATCCATCATTAAACACCCATGTGACCAGATTATCATTTTCAAGTTTTTCCGAATCATTCTCTGAAAACTCATGTAGAATATTATTTCCGTCCCACACGAATCTAATTGTTTTCTCGTTAGAACACTTCTCTATCCGTCTACCTAGCGAGTCATACTTGAAAGTAACTTCTGTCTTGTCTGGTTTGATGACCTTTGCCATCATGCCATTGCCATAGTATTCGTACTTCCAAGTATCACCATTCTTATCAACCTTCTGAACAAGGTTACCTTCATCATCATAAGAGAATGTAGCCTCTTTCGTTTCAAGTAATCTACTTCCGGCACCATAAACACGATCTGTCTTTTCTTTCGTTTCATACAAATTCCCGACATCATCGACACTCCGGTGTAAGAAATCAAATTGACCGCCTTGATTGGACCAGACGAGGTTACTAAATTCATCGTAACCATAGGTAACTTTTACACCTGTTAACTCGTTTACCATGCTTCGTAATTGATGATTGACATCCCAATTATACACTCGTCTTCGTGTATCGCGATTTTGACTACTTATTCGATGATGTATTGGTCTACCTACTACATCATACTGCCATTTGCTGATGACATCCCCTGGTAAGATTCTCTCAATCTCTTGGCCGAGTTCATTGTACTGCATGGATGCTGTCCAATGTTCTTGCTCTGAGCGAGAGGCTGTGATGTGTGACACATTTCCCATTTCATTACGAGCAACATCGATTTTTGCGCCTAAGCTACTTGTAATCTGTGAGCGGTTGCCTAATTCATCATAGCTACTCGCAATCCAATCGTCGTTCTGCCATTCATTGATTATTTGGCCAGATGGGTCTCGTTCCAGCTTTACGGCCACATGCTCATTTTCAGTCTGAATTAACGAACCATTTTTGTCATAGGCAAATGTTTCCCAGGTACCATCATAGTATTCAGATCGAATGACATTTCCTAAATTATCATGTTGATACGCTGTCCAACGATCACCTGGACGTTGAATTTTCTGAACTAATCCTACCAGACTTCGCTCATACGTTTTTTCCATCTCATCAAAGCCGATTTCTTTGATGATATTTCCTTTCGTATCGCGTTCAAACTGATACGCTTCGCCTTTTTCATTGATGACAGCGGTTAACTGTTCCTCTGTATCATAGGTGAAATTGACTTTCTTCCCACCTTGTTCTCGAGCCTTCAAGCTGCCGAGAATGGTGTAATCAAAGGCTACTTGCGTATGGTTATCTTTCGCAAAAACAATATCTTCATAGGCATTGTACTTCAATTGTACGTCGTTACCATCTAATTTCTTTGGCATTTTGAAGTTAGAATTTCTATACCTTACAAAGCTTGAAAGTGTAGCACATTTTAAAATTGAATTAGAAAAATACATAACATATTAGAATACAAAACGAATTAAGGGCCACGTTAAAAGACATGAGTCCGATACAAAATATCGAACTCATGCCCAAACCTCTGCATAATGAAATAACTCTGTCTAACATTTGAAGGTCACTTCATTACCATGGGGAATTTTACTATTCTTTTGCTATGCTTACTGAACTAAAAGTCGCTATCGAATAATTCAATATAATGCAGACCGTTTTATAGCTTGCTTATATCAATAATTTCTATTTTCCGAATCGAAATAATAAAAAATAGTGTTTATTTACAATATAGATTGTAGATAGTTAGGCACTGAATCTAAGTCCATAAATTGAATCCCTTTAAGATTATCTTTTTCACACAATGATTTAAATCTCTCTGAACAAAACAGGTACCTTCCCAGTTTTAAATCGCTTAATTGAAATAAATCAAGATCAGTGTCTTTTAACACCAACTTTATATACTTATCAACGAAACTTCCACCAACTTTTAATTTTGCATTATTTGGAACTTCTCTTGTAAGGTACTCAGATTTATCATAATCAACTAATGAATGTCTTTTAATACATTTAATAAAGAAAAATAAATCTTTTACTTTTGGTTTACCTTTTGTACTAACAACATGTAAATTAGCTATACCATAATCCTGTAATATATTTACTTGATCCATTGAAGATAAAAATTTTTCAGAGATTACATGACCAAAGAAATTTTCGTAGTAGTCAAATTGAACTTTGCTTCTCGTTATTAACCAAAGTTCTTTTGGGAAATCCATTTGTTCAATAAAAGGTCGATTCCAATTATAGCTCATTCCTTCGTCATATTTCTCATCAGTATAGCTTTCGTGCAAAACACCATCTAAATAGATGGGGGAATTTGCACTATCATTGACTAACATAAAATATTTCATAAAATTACCCCAATCGTTTACAAGTTGGATATTTTTTTGATGGTACATAATCTTTACTAAAATGTCCTGTTTGCAGTTGATTTTTAAGTTGCATTTGCAGTTTACGTACTTGTGTTCTAGCTTGTTTTTCATTTATAAAACCATCATCAAATTCTTCATATATATTGGCTACTCTGTTCATTACATTCTTATTATAAGCACTATGAGAAGTATTATGAATAAAATCAAATGTACTACCTTTTAAAGTATCCGGATTACTAGGAATCATCATACCATTAAAAGCTTGATCTCTTAAACCTCCAATACCAATATCATTGAAAAATGTTTGATATTGCTTCCAAACATTTGTCGGAATCACATGATGAACCTGAAAACCTGTAAAGTTTCTCCCTTTAAAACCTTTTTGAACATTACCTGAGAGTATTGTACTTGGCGCTCTCGATAATCCAAATGGATCAATACAACTATTCGTATCACTTACATATCCATATAGTGTAGGATTGTTTCCTGCAAGTCCTATAGGGTCTTGTTGGATATAAATCCCTTCGTTCGGCGAGTAATATCGGAATCGGTTGTAGTACAAGTCTGTTTCCTCATCCATATACTGTCCCTGAAAACGGAATGGAATGAAACCTTTATATCCTGTAAGTTCCTTACCTTGTCCATAGATGTTAAGTTCTATAGACCAGACTTGGTTTCCTTCCTCATCGTACGCCTCTACAGGAGTACCTTGATAATCACTGATAATACTAAAGTTACCTTCATTGGTAATTTTAGCTGATGGTGTAAGTGAATTATCTTCATACACCCATGTTACGAGATTTCCCTGTTGGTTTGTATTCGCATCTTGGGTACTTATCGTACTTGCCTTTACTACCCACTCATGTAAAGTCGTATTGCCATCCCAGACAAAGTGAGTCGCTTTTCCTTCACAATTTTTTTCCACACGTCTACCAAGTGGATCGTATTTGAAAATAATCACTTTGTTTAAAGTTGAATTGTTCTTTGATAAGAACACAACCTTTGACATCATCCCATTACCATCGTATTCGTACTCCCACGCATCACCAGTTCTTTCAACTTTCTGAATCAGATTACCTTCATCATCATAAGAGAATGTTGCCTCTTTCGTTTCAAGCAATCTACTTCCGACACCATAGACACGATCTGTCTTTTCTTTTGTTTCATACAGATTCCCGACATCATCGACACTGCGGTGTAAGAAGTCAAATTGACCGCCCTGATTGGACCAAACTAGGTTACTGAATTCATCGTAACCATAGGTCATTTGTACACCCGTTAACTCATTTACCTTGCTTCGTAAGCGATTATTGGCATCCCAATTGTACACTCGTCTTCGTGTTTGACGATTTTGACTACATATTCGATGCTGTGTCGGTCTACCAGTTACATCATATTTCCATTTACTAACGACATCCCCTGGTAGGATTTTCTCAATCTCTTGTCCAAGAGCATTGTACTGAATCGTTGCTGTCCAATGGTCTTGAGCTGAGCGAGAAGCTGTAATTTGCGACACATTTCCAATTTCATTACGAGCGACATCGATGTTTGCACCTAAGCTACTTGTAATTTGTGAGCGATTACCTATTTCATCATAGCTACTTCCAATCCAATGGTCATTTTGCCACTCCTTGATTACTTGTCCAGATTGGTCTCGCTCAAACTTTACAGTCACATGTTCATTTTCAGTCTCAATTAACGAACCATTTTTGTTATAGCCAAACGTTTCCCAAGTGTCATCGTAATAATCAGCACGTATTATATTTCCTAGGCCGTCATGCTGATACGCTGTCCAACGATTACCTGGACGTTGAATCCTTTGAACCAATCCTGCTGGACTTCGCTCATACGTTCTTTCAACCTCATCAAAGCCAATTTCCTTGATGATATTCCCTTTCGCATCACGTTCAAACTGATACGTTTCGCCTCTTTCGTTGATGACAGCGTTTAACTGCTCTTCTGTATCATAGGTGAAATTGACTTTCTTCCCACCTTGTTCTCGGGATATCAAACTGCCAAGAATGGTGTAATCAAAGGCTACTGCGTATGGTTATCTTTAGCAAAAAAGATCTCTTCAACATTACCATCTGATAGATTTGCACATGTAAGACGAAACAGTACTACTCACCTGATGAATAGGTTATACACTAAATACAGAAAAAAACAATTCCATTTCTAACGCAAAAAATATGTAAAGAAAGGGCTTAAAAGGCCCCTCTTTACATATTTTTGTGAGTAATGCGAGATAGATAATAATTAATCTCCCATCCCCTCTTTTATTCTATTTTGAAATACCATTCTAAAAATACATTGAAGTCTTTCCATTGTGGTTTTAGTTTACCTTCTAAAAAATTAATCAATTTTTCACCTATTTCGAGTTCAAGAATTTCTCCAGTTTCTCTATTATAAAAGAACCCTCCTTCTGCCTCAAAATCATCTAATGGAATATACTCTTTTGGTAATTTTAGTATATTCCACGTCATATTTATGTTACTTTCATAGTCAGAATACACTGAAGCCCAACAAATATTGTTTAATTCAAATAAACGACCTTTATAAGAGGGATCTGTTGAATGTGTAAAAAAGTCAAATATAGGCAAATCCTTCCTGATATTTAAATCTTCAAGAACTTTAATAAACTTTTTCTTATCATTAAAATCTTCTTCAGTATACCAATCTTTGTTTTTAAGCCAAACTTTTATTTTTTCTGTCAGCATTGGACCCTTCTCCTTTAAATAACGAATTAAATGTGATCTTAACGACATGGTACTTTCATATTTCTAGAATTAATCTCTGCTTTTGCCCTGTCCATCCAGTAAGCTTCTCTATCAAGACCAAACAGTTCCCTATTTACAGGATAATCAGGATGTGCATTTGGTAGGTGTGGGTGTAAGGCGTTACTACCATAAAACTTTTGATGAGTAGAGCTTGTTAATTCAAACAAAGCCCCAAGACCATTTTGTTTCGAGTGATGTAAGTTTATTTTTGAATACTTCCCATCTTTTACTATAAACGGTGCATGTCCTCTTAGTGCTCTATCTAAATTAGTCTCTGTACCTCCTCCTTTTGTATTTATTGGTAAATCCCAATCAATTTTTTGTTGATAAACTGTGTAATTATAACCAGTTCCATGATTAGGAGCTTGCCAAGTAACCCCACTAAATATACTTAACCCAAAGATATCAAACAAAATATTTGGATCTTGCACATACCCATATAAAGTAGGATTTCCTCCAGCAAGTCCAACCGGGTCAATTTGAGTATAGTTCCCTTGTTCAGGGTCATAGTATCGGAATCGATTATAATGCAATCCTATTTCTACATCTTCATACTGCCCTTGATAACGGAATGGAATAAAATCTCTTTCACCTGTAAATTCTTTCATTCTACCATAAATATCAAGTTCGGCTAACCAGACCCTATTACCTTGTTCATCATAGGCTTCTACAGGCGTTCCTAGATAGTCACTAATAATACTGTAATTACCTTCATTCGTGATTTTAGCTGAAGGTACGAACCCATCATTAAATACCCATGTGACTAGATTATCTGGTATTTCAGAATTATTCTTTGAAGAGCTCTCAACTAGATTTTTAAATTTATCTGAATCATTCTGCGAGAAATACTCGTGTAGGATATTATTCCCATCCCAAATAAAACTTGTCATCTTTTCTTCTGAACACTTCTCTATTCGTCTACCTAGCGAATCATACTTGAAAGTAACTTCTGTCTTATCTGGTCTAACTACCTTCGCCATCATGCCATTTCCGTTATATTCGTACTTCCACGTATCACCATTCTTTTCGACTTTTTGAACCAGATTACCTTCCTCATCATAAGAGAATGTTGCCTCTTCCGTTTCAAGTAATCTGCTTCCGGCGCCATAAACACGATCTGTCTTTTCTTTTGTTTCATACAAATTCCCGACATCGTCAACACTGCGGTGTAAGAAATCAAATTGACCGCCTTGATTGGACCAAACGAGGTTACTGAATTCATCGTAACCATAAGTAACTTTTACACCGGTTAACTCGTTCATCATGCTTCGTAATCGATGGTTGACGTCCCAATTATATACTCGTCTTCGTGTATCGCGGTTTTGACTACTTATTCGATGGTGTGTTGGTCTACCTGCTACATCATACTGCCATTTACTGTTGACATCCCCTGGTAAGATTCTCTCGATTTCTTGACCGAGTTCATTGTAATACATTGATGCTATCCACTGTTCTTGCTCTAAACGAGAAGCCGTGATTTGTGACACATTGCCCATTTCATTACGAGCGACATTGATTTTTGCACCTAAGCTACTCGTAATTTGTGAACGATTGCCAAATTCATCATAGCTACTCGCAATCCAATGGTCATTCTGCCATTCCTTGATCACTTGTCCAGATAGGTCTCGCTCTATCTTTACGGTCACATGCTCATTTTCAGTCTCAATTAACGAACCATTTTTGTCATAGCTAAACGTTTCCCAAGTGTCATCATAATAATCGGCTCGAATGACATTTCCTAAATTGTCATGTTGATATGCTGTCCAACGATCACCAGGTCGTTGAATCCTCTGAACCAATCCTGCCAGACTTCGCTCATACGTTCTTTCCATCTCATCAAAGCCAATTTCCTTAATGATATTGCCTTTCATATCGCGTTCAAACTGATACGTTTCGCCTCTTTCGTTGATCACAGCGTTTAACTGCTCTTCTGTATCATAGGTGAATTTGACTTTCTTCCCACCTTGTTCTCGGGATATTAAACTGCCTAGAATGGTGTAATCAAAGGCTACTTGCGTATGGTTATCTTTCGCAAAAACGACATCATCGTAGGCATTGTACTTCAATTGAATGTCGTTACCATCTGAAAGTTTTACCCGTAAAAGACGATTCAAATTATCATAACGGAATTTCTCTGTGACCCCTAGTGGATTGGTCGCTGTTGTACAATTACCGCGACGGTCATATTTCCAGGTCGAACTCGTCCCGTCAGGCAACGTCACTCGACTTAAGTTTAAATCAGCATCATAAGCTAAGCTTACCACATGGCCTTGTGCATTTGTTACCGTTTCTATTAAACATTTATCATTATAAGAAAATTCCGTCTTTGTGCCATTTTCTAAAATATTTGCCTGTAATGTGCTATCTTCATTATAAATCCACCGACGACTTCCGCCCTCTGCGTTAACTGCCTGAATTATCCTATCCTTCTCATCATACTGATAGGATAATGTACTACGATCTGCAAGAGTAATCGTCATTGGATTTGCCCACTCATCATAGCTATATGACATGACACGATCATCTTCATCTACTGTTTGCAGTAATTCAAAGTCCTCATTATATTCATAGCTTACTTCACCACCATCTGGGTAAACAATTTTCTTACAGAGGTTATCTTCGCTAAAATAGTAATAACTCTTATGGCCTAAGCTATTCGTAATTTCATTATAGCCATCATGATACGAAAGCTCCCCTGCAAGAACATTGCCATCTCCCCATGTTTTGATGACTCGTGCACCTGTAGTTGGTCCATCGTAGCGCCAGAAGAAGCTATTTTTATTGCGATCCGTTTTTTGCACCATTAAGTGATTAACATATACTATATGTGTACTTTGCCCTAATGCATCTTGGATTTCGATTAAATCTTGACCATCATTGTAATCATAGCGAACTAAGACTTCACGACTCATCTGGTTACTTAAGGCGACTTCTGTCATTCTACCTACCTCATTGGTCGTAACTTCGAGCACTCTTCCAACGCTGTCGGTTACTTGAGATAAGAAGCCTTTAAGGCTATAACCAAATTGAATATGATGGGCTTGCTCATTTCTTACTTCTTTTAATCGGTATTTCGTCTCTGTTGTTTGTTCAAATACATAAATCAATCGTGTATCATGCTCAAATAAATGATACTCCTCGCCTGTATTTGTTAAAGTCATTCTTTCTCGTTTGTTAAAATACGGCAAGTTTATTGGTAAAATTGGAAACCCGACTGCGCGACCATCCGTCACAACAATCCCAATCAGGTCTTCTTCTTCAAAAATCTCTAAGGCTAGATCGTATGTAAAGTGCATACCATGACCTGTTAAGCCAATCCGACTACTATCACTGTACCAAGCGCGTTCCCATGAGAGGGGGATAGGTCCAGGTAGTTCAAAGTCGACGCCTTCATAAATCATACGCCCTGTAATTAAATCAACGGGTTCAAAACCTCTTTTACAGAATTTTTTACTTAACCCTTGTGTACAATTAAATTTCTTTAATACCCCATGATTAAATTTCGTTAGCCCTGCTTTGGCCATAGCTTTCATTCCGTCTAATGCCTTCGACGCAGCGAGCAATTCATCCATCGACGAAATGACTTTATCTGCGGCCGTCTTCACAGCCTTAGATGCTTTGTTAGCTAGTTCCGCTAGTCCCTTTACTGCATCTAACGTTTTAGATATTTTCGGATAAGCTGCCTTCATCCCTTTTGCTACAGCTTTTGAAGCATCTATTACCTTATCAGCTCCTTTTCTAGCATCAGCAGCTTTATCTAAGAGCTTTGCCCCTTTTTTGACCTTGTAGGCTGCCTTGGCGGCATCACCAACTAATGGGACCGCACCTACTAAGTTCATGGCTGCATCCATGTAATTCCCTCTTGCCAAGCTAATTCCAGCATTCGCAATATCTGCAAATGTACCGATAACAGGAATAAATCCAGCAACATCCAATGCTGCACTTACGCCATCTACTAAACTACTAAACCAACCTTTTTTCTCTTTCTTTTCTTCTGCCTTTTGTGGGAAAATTAAGTCTACTTTACTCATAGCTTCGATGGCTTCTTCATTTAATTTCGGTGGCTGGCTTTGCTTCTCTATCCCTTCTTGCTCAATGAGCGTACTAATTAATTGAGTATCAGCGGCCATCATTACATGGCTTTGTTCCTTCGCTGATATCGCAATCCATTCTTCTGCCTCTACGGCTAGCTCTTTCATCCCACTTATTTCAAGTGTTTCATCAGCCGCAAGCATGATGGTACTGTTACTTTGAAATGTTACGCCATCTCCATCATCCATCTTTAAGTCCAATACTCCATCTACTGCACTAAAGGTAATATCCCCGACACCTAATGTCACATCTTTCCCAACATTGGTCGCCAATGATTTAACGGTACTGTCCGCCATTTTCTTCGTCTGTTTTTGCCCGCCCTCTGGTGTGGCTGGATTAACACGCACCGAGCTGATAACGATGGCTTCTTCTTCAACTGCACTTGGAAAATGCAATTGAGCACGTGCACCTGTTTGAGGCATTAAATACATAACACCATTGGCATCTGCTGAATAAGCAAACCAATGTGCTTTTCCTTGATCTTGGCTTTTATCTATATCTAAATGAATTTTAACGGTGTTTTGCGTAACATCAATGATCTTTCCTGTAAATGCTGCACCAATGAGGTCTAAATTGCGTGCTAATCGCTGACGAATACTTTTCTCTGGTTGGGCAGTATATTGAAACTTCAACACACCATCATCAAGTTGGGTTTCCCTAGCCGTTACGATATAGGAGCTTCCTTTGAATTGCACCAACGTGCCCAACTCATGGGCCTCTGTGCTTTCAAACTCACAAAAAGTATAATCGGCTTCACTCACATCCGTACCATCGTTTTCAGTAATCAACCGATACGCATCGACGTCCATACGTAATATAGATGGCAGATGGTCGATCGTTATACTTTTCCTGCTTTGAGGTGTACCAAGCCAAAATCGAGCACCCTTTCCTTTTAAATCAGGAAAAACAACAGCGTGCAAACGGGAGGCCATTCTTTTAATGAATTCCCAATCTGTTTCTAAATATTGAATCGCAATACTACCAATGGCATGGCCGTTAGAAGCTTGGTCGATGTAATCCCCATTAGGATAGGCGCTTACGATATTTTTTATTAACTGCACGTACGTCATATTCACATCTTGAAAAGAACGTGAGCGCTTTGCAATATCCATATTTGCTGTAAATGATACAGCCTCAACGGAGACATAGTGCACCCCTTGTGATGCCTGCAACTCCGCATTATCAATTCTTCCTGAGAACAAAATGGCACTGTCTCGCCCAAATTTCACAACAACTTCATCTGTTTGATTGACCCGCTGAATATACTTTTGCGCTTGCTCTTCAGCAATCATTCCCGTAAAGTACAACCTCGCATGGTCATTGGCCTTATGTTTGATAGTTAGTTTATCTAAATGTATAAGTGGATAAGGCCACTCGAGCACAAGATCCTCATACGTACTAACCGTGTGTATTTCCTTTTCTTCTAGCGATTTCATTACTTACCTCCTTTCAATCAACCTCGACCTTTAAAAGCCTTGTTTCGGTATTTCTACTTCCTCTTGACCGTCATGAATAATTTCAATTTTGCCCCCACCTGCTGAGCATTGGGTATGGCAGCGGCTTAATAACGCTTGCTTCCCCTCGATATTGACATTTTCCATGCCTTCCATCCAATCAATGGAGCATGTTGGTGTACATGGCTTTTGCAACTGTAAACAAACACCAAAGGTTGGAATGTTGTCAGGGTTTCGATCCCCTATATTCATTACGGCTTTCTCTTTAATATAAACGCCATGGTCTTGCGGCAAATTTAAATAATTGAGATGGCTACCATGTTCACATGAAATGATTGCTCCATGTACGACATAACTAAATTGCTCCTGTTCTGAACCTTCTGTTTCCAAACTTTCTACAACTTGAGCCATTAACTATCCTTCCTTTCGGCTATCGATTGAACACTGTTTCAAACTACGACAGTGTTTTGGAATGATTTATTAGAATGATCTATCGACTTTGTAGTTTTACTCGTTGCAGCTGAATCCCGAGATATGGTCGTCGTAGCATACTTTCTGCCACATCTAAATTGACGATGGTGAATGATTCCTTTTTGCCGTCGACTTGAAAAATACAATCCAGTTCCACTTTCTTCGGGTCAATTACGAGCTCCTTTATTTGTCCATCTGGATAATAAGCCGTCTCATCGGAAATACAGTTCTTCTTTACAATGTCCATAAGCCAATGCACACGCTGTGTTCCTTTCTTCACATCTGTAAAGACAATGGCTGTAAATTCTAAGTTATCCTCATATTTCACTAATAACCCTTTTAAATCATCCGACACGATTCTTCGAGGCTTCTCTAAATAATCGAGATATACCGCGTTCTCTTTTTCTATTACTTCCCCGAATACAGATGAACAGACAAAGTTATCATCGAGGTCTGTTTTGAAAGGAATAATTGGATTTGTAATGCTTTGATCTTGCCGAACAATAAAATACTCCATCTTTTCCTCCTGTAACTATCATTTCTATCGATTTCAAAGTTAATGAATCCAATGAATGTCATTTATCTGGTCTGGGCTAAATAGACACTTCTCTTGATCGCGTTTAAAAAAGGTAGCTCCTTTTAAATTAGCACCTGTAAAATTAGCGCCTGCAATCTGCGCAAACTCAAATTTTGCATTTTCCAAATTCGCATGACTGAAATCAGTGCCTAGGTAACAGGCAACTTCGTCATCGGGAAGCATTAGCGTTTTTCCTTGTGCATGTGTAAAATTAGCGCCTGCTAAATTGGCATTTCGAAAATCTGCATCTTGAATGGCTGCGTATGAAAAATCAACATTCGCTAAGCTACAATCTACAAAACTAGTACCGACGCAAACACTTTGTTTCATTGAAGCCCCTTCTAAGTCACTGCCATTGAAATTCGCATAAGAAAAGTCCATTTGGTCGAAAAGTTTTTGCTGTAACTGTAGGCTTGAGAAATTTTCAAACGTATATGATTTATCCATCTCGTTTTTCCCTAACCACGAGAGAAGATTCTGTTCCACCCGTTCCCGTTCGTCGAACATCGCAACATCTTCACTAAATCCTTTATATTCACCGACACGAAATCGCAAGCACGCAGCTCGCTGGAAGTCTATTTCAGGTACGCTTTCTTGTTGATAGCGAAAAAGATAGCGTACCAATTGAATGATATACTGATGAAACAGAATCACAGTTTGTTGAATAATTCCTCGAACGTCAGCTGCTTGGATAGCGAGATATGGTTTTCTTTCTTTTTCAAGCGTTTTGTGTAGATCTATAATCGCCTCACTAAGCCATTCCGCTTCATACTGTGCCGTACATTCTCCCCAATCGTAGTACCATTTTTCTCCATACGCTTCTAGCAAATACGTACACTTGTTATCTAGTAACGATGTTCGTAACAATGAAAAATGAATAAAGGCAACTGGTGCCAACTTCCCTTGCCCCTGCCGATTTCCAATATTTGCAAACAATTGTTCAAGCGAGTGAATGATTGGTTTTAGTAAGACTTCCTTCTCTTGGCGAAACTGTCGATCAACCTTCTCTTGCAATCGGCTGACATGAACTGACACGCATTCATCCATAAAATGCTGTAATGCTTCTTCTCGTTTCATGCGTCCACATCCTCATTAATTTGCTCGTACTTCTGTTCCTTTAATCTCCATTTTGTCTTCCATCTTGATTGAACTGTCTTTACAAGTCATCTCTATTTTCTCGGTCGCATTAATCATAATTTGCTTCGCATTGATGGCGACTTTATCTGTTGCTTGCAAGGTAATATTTTTATCACTTATGATGGAGATCCCATTATCATCCATAAGCGAAATCATTAATCCTCCACCAGATATGACAATCCGATCCGGTGCAAGTAGAATTTGTTTACCGTGCTTCGTTCTGAGTGTTTTGACATCTGGATCGGCCATCCGCGCTGGGTCTTGGCGACTATCCTCTGGTGGTGCAGGTCTTGACCCGCCACCTCCACCACCGCCACTAGCACTGGCACTTCCACCGCCTCCTGGACTAGGCGGATTCGTCGCTGCTAACATCGAACCAGATTGTGGTGGTGCTTTTGATACGGAACTAATCGCAATCCCTTCATCCTCACGATTGCCTGGGAAATAGATTCTAACGTTATCAGATAGCTCCGGCATGAAGTACCATCCTGTATTATCTTCTGATGCATAGATCGTTGAATATGGAAACCAATAAGCTGTGTCTTTTTCTTGACCCTCATCGAAATCAACATGAATACGAATTTTGTCCCCCGCAACATCAATTACTTTCCCTTGAATGGAGGCACCAATAATAGCTTGATTATAAGTAGTGTGGACACTGAAGCCGTTCTGAGGTGTTAACGTATAAATATGCTTGAACAAGCCATCTTTTAAAGTTGAGTAGATTTTATAGACATACAATTTTTTTGATTGGAATGTAACTTCATTGCCGATTTTGAATGATTGGAACGATTCTACTTCATAGTACATGTAGTCACTATCAGTAATACCGTCTAGATGATTTTTACTGGACACTAGGAAATTACCAATCGCCTTTTTAACTCGATAATTGATGGCCTCCATTTTCTGCGTGCCCCCGGCTTGAAACGGTACGCCGAAGTAAAACTTTGCGGCTGGGTGAACCGTATCTGGCACCAGACCTGTATGGAATCGTGATGCCATTCGTTTAAGAAACTCCCAATCTGTCTCTATATATTGCATCGTAAAGCGCGCAATAGTAGAGCCCTTTGAGGCATAATCCATGAAATCTGCACCTTTTTGATCAGCAATACATGCATTAATTAATTCACTATAGGGCATACTCGCATTTTGATAAGTTTGATTTTTCTTCTTCACATCCAACAAATACGTATGCGAAACTGCTTTAACCTCCAAATAATAGGTGCCCAAAACTGATTTTACTTGTACATCTAATGCCAGCCCATTAAAGATCGGAATAGTTTGTCCACCACTGCCGATTTGCACGACTTCAATAGCCGTTTCTGCATCCGTCATATATACATAGGAATCTTCGAATTCATCTGGAATCACACCCGTTAAATGCAATGTAGCATGCTCATTCATTTGTTGCGTAATTTCGATTTGATCGACGCGAATATTATAGGGCATCACGATGATATCTTTATACGTCAAGGCCGTTTCCTTACTCATTCGACAACACCTTCCCCATCTAATAATTTGTTTTCAACAACGATAGATTCCATCATGCCGTAAGCAATGGGCTTCCAAATATCCATCTCTTTTTTCAAACAATTAACCGAGCCCATCGTCACATTCTCGCCTACTATAAACAAAAACATTAAATTATAAATCTTGTTATCTAGTGCTGGCGAAATGAAGTCAAAGTAACCAATTTGTAGACCGTTAACTTCAATCATGGCGGTATCCAACATTTTTGTAGTTGGCTGCGTTTTTTGAAGGATGTTCCTCATGGCCTCTGTGAAGTCTTCTAATTCCTCTTCTTTTACCTGTTGTTCCATGATTTTCAGCGTGACATTGATGGACGTACTTTCGCTTGTATAAATATAATCGGGTCTACGACTGGATGGATATTTAATATCCATTAATTCAGGCTCCATCACGTCAAAGGTTGCAGGCATACACATCCGGATTTGATCCTCATAAAAACTCATTTCTTTAAACTCAATCGTTTCATCTTCAATTATGAGCTGACCATCATTAATCGCTTTCACAATATCAGTATTTAATAATTGGTTTTCGATGTTCTCCATTCGTTTCTTCTGCCTTGCATGTTTCGTCATCTCGATTACTTCTTCATCCATGAAATTCATTTTTTTCGCTCCTTTGTTTCGATTCTTTTTTCTCTATCTCATAGCCTTGTCATTTTTTGCTTTCCTATTAAGGCTAACTCAGCTGACATGATTGAAAATAGCTTCGGCATACGAAACGAAATCTTTCCTTCCATGACATGCTGAATCAATGACCGGTATTTCCTGCTCATCTATATTACAAAGTCCTAGGGAATGCTCCTCATACGATGTTTATCTTTCTTATAAAACCGCTTCCTTTTGAGCTATTTCACGTTGTCCATTCTTGAACATTTCTTCATCAGTAGACTATCAGCTAGTCAACAATCATGCGCTTTGGTCGCCCTTGACTGTGACCTGTCATACGACCACCTCGTTTTGATTCCAATAAAATACGGTTCAAGTATTTATGAATTTGACTATTAGAAAATGTTTGGTAGTCTAGCTCTAGTCGATTGCAAATATAAAAATCGATTGCATCTCGTTGAACCCGTTCCTGATTTATGCACTCAAAAGCAAAAGCTATATCGTATGGATTCGCTGGGCGATTTTTTAACAGCTCTCGTGCAAAATAGTGCAAAATGATTGGATGGTAAGTGCTTTTTTGAAAACCTGCATACTGGCTGTGAAGATAATTAACCGTATTGTATTCAGTCGCAATATCGAAAAAATCAATATACTCCGAACGAAGTTTTGCACCCGATTTTAATTTAAAGCGCGCCAACTCTAGCTCATTATTCGCAAGCTCTAATGAATCATCTAGGACTATTTCTGTTGTGAAATTTCTAAAATCTAATTCATTCACTTCTTCAGCAAATCGTACTTTTAGAATCGTTTCGCTTCCTGTTGCCTCATAAGGAAGCTCGTAGCTACTATGTAGCATATAGAGCTTTCCGTTATGCTTAATAATGCCTTTCGCTATTATGAGGCTTTTATCTGCTACGATAATATTGGCACCAGCAATAATGCCATTAGAATAATCTTGGAAATATAAATCTAAAAATTCTCTTGGGAAATCTCGCAAATTTTCTAGCATTTCTCGCTTTAAAATGCGGCCCTTTTGAAAATGTGGAAATTGATTGGCAAACAAGCTGTCACCCACCTCTTTTCTTGTTTTTCACTGTTTACTTTAATCCATCAAAGAAATCCAGCTCAGACAAATCGGTTTCAAAGGCAAAGAATTCCTTGCTTCCGATAAACAACTGTTCGTCTTTTCTCGCTACTGGAACTACATGGAAGCCCCAATTATCTTCGCCTGCAAAGACAAAGAACTTCACTTCTCCATTCGTGATGGAATCCGTCTCGTCTTGCGGAATTTTATCTTGATAGTGCATGGCAATATTCTCATAAAGAACAGGTGCATAATCTTCCTGACGATTTAAGTAAGTGTATTTAAACGATGAGTGATCGTCGTTGCCTGTGAGGAAGAACTCCACCTCTTTTACTCCCCATGGACGAGAAATCGTACCGTGAATTTGATTCAATCTTTCTAAGCTACTAATCAGTAATTTTTCCTGACGATTATGTGTAAAGGCACTGACAGCATAAGGGACAACTGGTGCATGGTTCGTCACTTCTGTTTCAATCATGCCGATTTTCTTGGCATTTAAATAACGAAGCGCTCCCCTTAAACAAGCAAGCTTTAACTCTGGAACTTTACCGATATTTTCAGCCTTTTGTCTAAACTCAATGCTGCGTCCTGGTACAAATTCCTTTAAAGCCTCGCGAAATGCGTCTATTTTACAGGATTGTCCCGTCAACTTAATGATGGAATAGTCACTCAGGATGCCACTCTCATAAAACTCCTCTAAAAACTCTCGCACGATATCATAAATATCTGCCTTTATGAGATGATTGATTTCTTTAATGTTGAAAAAGACGTTTGGGAAGTCATAAACTTCTTTAAATTGATTGTTTTCTACCAACGACAGGCACCAGCGATCTACTGCTGTGACATTTAAATCACTATCGTGCTGCATATCGTTATCCGCATAGAAACGACTTCTTAATATACCTGTTTTGCGGAAAAATTCCTTCTTCATCTCTTCTGCCATTTCCCATAAGAAATAGTAATTATTGCGTACACGTAGGTATTCATCACGTGTGCGATTTTCATATTCCTTAAAGCGTGTAGGGATAATAAATTCGGCATCTACAAAGGCTTTTTCGAATTGCTCGTACACCGCTTCTACGCCATGATCGTCTACATATCGATAAATATCCTTACCAGGAATATCGATTAATGCATCGATATCATAATCATTTTTTCCTCGACTATAATAGTTGGCAAAAACGATTTTCATAAATTGGAAAATACGATACGTAATATTGTTGCCACCAAAATTCGTATCTCCATTTTCATAGGTAGTATGAATATCAATTTTGTAAGAAATATGGCCGTCCTCTATGCGAAACTTACAAGAAGAAAGGTCTGTTGTTCCGCCTCCACAATCGATCACAAGCGCTTTATATTCCTTGCCATCGAGAAAACTATCGTTCTCTATTTGATTGGCGATTGTATTATAAAGAACCGACATCCCTTCATCGAGAGCATGCTCAGTTTCGATTTGGTATTCAGGTAAAATCGCACGAAACATATCTAAAAATTGTGTTTTCAGCTTCACAGGACTGGAAATATGTAAATGCTTGAAGCGACATTTAAATTGATGCTCCGCCATTCGAATAATATAAAGCATAAACTCTCTTAAAATTTGGCTTCGTGGAACAAGTGCAGTATTCCCGTTAGCATCCATCACCTCTTCCAGCTTGGCATAGTTACTAACCCATCGCTTAATACCTTGGAATTTCGTAGCCAATGATGTATAGCTATTTTTCTTCATCATTTTTAACGCTTCATAGCCGTAGTGATAGTTTACTTGGTCTGCATTTGAGCAATCTGCGACAGTCATGACCGTCGGCACTACTTCGATCCATTCGTTTTGATGAAGTGGGTCTGGAAATTGCACAAAATTGATGCTATTTAGCTGAATTCTGTCATTTAATAAATCATGACTGCAAGGAGAGGACACATAATCACTCTCTAAATAAACTCCAGCCGTTGTATTTGTTGTACCAAAGTCAATCGCAAGAATGGCATTCGTTGTTTCCAGCTGTTTCATCTCTAAATCTGGTATTGGAACTTTGTAATAATGAAGATTTGTTGGCGGAAGTGGGGTCTCCTGATAATACGTCTTATAGATATACTCAGAATCTTGCTTTCTTAAAAAAATAAAGCTGTAGTTTTTATTGTTTGTCTTCCGAATTCCAATTGCTTGGTCAGCAGCGAAATAGTATTGATTTGGGACTTCGTCGTCTTTAAGGATATTAAGAATGCCGCAAAGTTCCAGCTGCTCATTGACTAGCAGTACGTTAGATTCAACAAGAAAACCGCCTGTTTCCAAGAAATACTGATCGGGTTTATCAATCTTCATTCCGCTATATAAGCTCATTTTGGCAGGAATTTTAATGTCACCATTGTCAGACATCGGTGTTTTTAAATACTCTTGCATGGCCGCTTCTACTCGTTCAAAGCCCCCATCCTTTTTTTCTCTAATAAGAGGGTTTTCTTCAGAGCCACGGTATCTTAAAATTTTGTCGATTAACTCGTCTCTTGTCAGTGTATTAATAAGCCCAGTCACAAGCTTTTCCTTATAGCAAATATTTCTAAGCTGGAAGGTTGTCATTTCCATTAGTTCTACTCGTGTATAGGTCATATATTTCTTTTCTGTATTACGCTTATTGGCATACAGTTTATATGAATATTTAGTTGTCATTGGAATCCCTCCTCTTCCCCTATTTAGTAAAGAGCTATTCGATCTAGCTTCATCGTTTCCTCAGCATCAATAATGCCAAAATGATATTGCCAATAAACCTCCATATGAAAGCCTATTGGCAGAAAAATTTCTTGTACAAGCTGTACCTTTCGCTCATTCTGTTCTGTCTGCTTTTGACGGATGTATAAAAGCAGCTCATCCTGGTCCTCCGATTTTACATAAATCATGCAATTTTTAAAGAGCCTTTTCAGCGTATCCTTTAATAAGTAAATCTCTTCACCAGTCCTGTACAGTCTTATCATATTGAGTGCAACTATTTCTTGCTCCTTTTTCGTAAAGGCGTGAATATTGTCCCGCACCAATTTACCAAATACATCGGCCTCGATTTCCCGTAAGATAAAGCGAATATAGAACTCTCTCTTATTCATGCCCTGCATACGATCAATTTCAGCTAAGAAATGCAATCCTGTATCTAAAAGATAATCCCTAAACTCTATATCTGAATTATTATCAGGATGGAAAAGACCATTAAAAATTCCGTAATAGCGATAATACGGATTTACTTCAACGTGCTGGTCAACATACTGTGTATTTAATAGTTGTGGACTTAGTTCCATATAAGGTGAATAGGCTTCGGCAAGGTGAAAATAAATATCCTTTTTAGAAAGTCCTTCATCCTCAGCTTTAATGAGCAAATCCCAAATATAGTTCATAGCCACACACCTACACATTCATATTCGAAGAAATGTCGTTGCACTTCTGATACGAGGAAGCTTAAAATATCGTTTGCGATAAAGTTTCTCTCCTCTTTCGCCTTAAACTTTAATAGCATCGTTTTTCTATGATTATTTTCTCCTATCATTTCCGTTAAGAACGTGTTCGCGGAGTGCGTAAAGCTTGTTCCCGAGAAAGATTCCACTATTTCGACATCTACAAGCTCAAATTGATTAGCTGCCTCAAAGGAGTTAATCATACGAGTAATTTCACCCTTCGTTTTAACAGTAGCCGTATATTTGTTAGCGAATTTGTGTATAAAATGCTCGATTCTTCGATTTGATACAAGCTCGTAATTTAATTTCCCGATCTTCTCATCTTCCATCTTTGCAATTTTGATAAGCTGCCATACCCCTGACTTATCCTGGGGTGAAACAATGGTTAATTCATTGTCTGAGCGTTTAACGTAACGAACATTATCCTCTTCGGCCTCAACAAGATAGCCATGCTCGTTTCCGATTTTACGTACGGAAAGTACATGTTCAAAATTCACCTTATCGATAGCAGGGACGGGAAACCCGACATTTTTGACCTCATGGCGTTCAATATTCCATAGCGGAACGATATTTAGGCGTTTTTTGTCCTCATACTCTTCTAAATCAACGATTATTTCAGTAATTTCAGCATTCTCATCTAAAGATGGGCAATCTACTAAATTGACATTAAAAAATTTATAGACGAATGGATGATTAATAGTTTTCCATGGTAAGCCGTTTATTTGGAAGAGCGGATATAGCTTGTTTATCTCTTGTAAATAGTCCAGATTTTGAGTAAGGCTGACTTTAATCTCTACTTGTCCTTCTGTCGTTACTAGCCTTCCATTAAAGCGTCGCTGCTCAGCAAGTAACTGTTGAATTTGCATGGAATCACACGCTAAAAATAAGGTGAACAGCACTGCAGGTTCATTGTTTTTAAATGATTCAAGCAGTTTTTTTTTATTGATTGATTTACTTTCTAAATCAGCTGGTCGCATCGGGAATAAGCATTCATGAATAGGGTCAACATCCTCCCTAGAACTTAACGTCACATAAATATCAAACCTATTCTCAGCATCATCTATTTCATTGAATACGCGGTCTTCAAGCCTTTTGTTCATTTCATCCTGATAGTCGATTAAATTTACAAAAACGCCACTTACAATATCCTTTAGCAGTTGACGTTGCTCTAAATCCTCTATTTTGCGTAACCGTTCAATCATGAGCTCTTTTATCAATTTATTTTCCCTCTTTCATCACTTCAGCATCAGATGGCTCACTAGCAGCTGTCCCTCCATTCGTAGGCGGGGCTGCCTGATCAGGTGGCGCTGTATCGGCGGCTGGTGCTTGAGGAGGTGGATTTAATTTATCATTGGCGTTCATAACCTTTCGCTCAAGACCTAAAACCTTGGACAGCAACTCTGTCTCCTGATAAATTTCCTGTGCAAGTGTATAATATTCAATTGCTTTCCCAAACTCTTGGCGTGCATAGCTCTGATCTCCGCTTTTTTCTAAGCCTTCTGCCTTTAATTCTTTCTGGGCCTTTTTCAATTCAGCAATTTTAGCCTCTGTTTCTTCTATTTTTGTCTTTATTTCAGGTTCGCCAGTAAAGGCAATTGTCAGCGCTTTTTTTCTTGCCTTTTGATACGTTTCAAGAGCTCCATTGTAATCCTCTGCCTCAAATCGGAAATCTCCATCTTTCACAGCTTCAGCAATTTGTACAATGGTATCCATATTAGCGATTCTTTGTTCAACTACTGCTTTCCCAAAGTCTTTTATAAGCTTTCCTTCTTTTTTAGCCTTTTCATATTGCTCAAGGGCATCGTTAAATTTACCTTCTTCTGCTGCTTTATCTCCACTGATAATCAGATCGGTAACTCTTAATTTTCTCGCTAGTACATTTCTATGTATTGGATCCTTCAATTTTTTAGCAGCATTTCTGCCCTCACTATATTCCAGCAGTGCCTTATCATAAGTTCCATCTTGAAAATACTGGTTTCCGCTCTTTTCATGATCTTTCATCTCAACGGTTAATTCAGCCATTTTTTTAGCTTGCTTTGCCTGATAAAAAATCGTGCCTCCACCTACGACCAAAGCTAGGATTAATGCAGCTACAATCATTTTGATGTATTTCATTTTTTTCTTATTTGTTTCCTGGTAAACCTTGTTAGCAAATATAGCGGCGACTGTGTAATTATTGACCACTTTCTTTTGCCTGCTTAACAGGACCTCTTCTAATACATCAATGTATTTCTCAGGCTCTTTTGCATCTTCCAACGCATCTGCCATTTCAATTTCATTGACATCTTCCCAAAAGCCGGCTGTACAAAGCACTAGTACATCGTCATCCATTAACTTCATTTTCTTTGAAACAAAAGGCTGGAACTCTTTTGGTTTGCCCAAATAGTTTAGTAAATTGGTTCTTTCCTCGTGCTGGCTAATATCGAGCGAACGGTTCCTATCATTCACTAGCTCTTGTGCTAAGCTTTGATCCGTGCTTTTAAACGTTAAAGTCCCATTACGGAAATGATATAATCTCGAATTTCCTGCAACGGCAACAATCATCTTTGAGTAATCCGAGACGACAATGACAATACTAGCCTTCAATCTCACCCTTAAGCTTTGAGCTTGAAGAATATCTTGTGCATATTTTAAGTAATGTTTAATTTTCCGTCTGGACATGGATGGCTTTTCCATGAATTTTTCTAAAATTGCCTTTACAGCAAGCTCTGCACTACTAATTTCCTGATCAGAATCTAACCCTTTTACAGCTACCCAGCAGGCAACATCGTCCAGCTCTGTATAGGCAAAGTAATCTTTATTTTGCAAAAATGAGCCCGCTTCGGATAAAAAGCTTGTTTTAAAGTTGCTATTTTCCTTTCTCATGATTACTCCTCCTCATTTACTGACTCATTTAAAGACACATGTAAAATAATTACCATGTTTTTTCTAAAATAACAATGGTTGCATTATCTTGATTTTTTAAGCGTTTTTGTTCAACGGCTTTTATCATGTCTTGAGCAATATCATAGGGAGTAGCTTGCTGAGAGAGAATTTTCTCCATTTCAACCTCTGTTAAAGTATCATAGACGCCATCACTAAATAGACATACTTTATCCCCTCTATTTAGCTGAATCGGACTTTTTCCGATATCCATATTTTTAAAGCCTTCATACCCTAAATAATTGATAAGTCTCTTTTTCAAAGGATTTTCCTGCACCTCAAGCTGAGATATTTCACCAGATATATATCGCTCAGTTAACACTGATTCAAAAATATGCTTTTGATTGATGGCCTTAAATTCTCCATTGCGGAAAATGGTAATGACACTATCTCCAACGGCTCCCCAATGAAGAAATCCGTTATCATCAATAACGGCTGCCACTAATGTAGTACCACCGTTCGAGCCATTTAAATTTTCGACAATCATATGATTACTTGCAAAAGCGGCCTCCTTAAAAAATTTTTCTAGGGCATTTAGACCGCTAAGCTTTTTAAATTCTTCAATAAATGTATTGACAGCAACCGTACTTGCCATCCTACCGTTTGCTAAACCACTGATGCCATCTGCTAGTACAGCGATTGTTCCATCTTTCGTTTCTGCTGTAGAGAAATAATCATCCTGCTCATCACGTCTGCCAATCGTTTGACCATTTCCGATTGCTATTTTTGTTTTTTCATTTTGTTGCGCAAGCATGTTTCTAACAATTAATAATGCAAAGAGTACAACGATAAAAATAAGTGCAATTATGTATGGCAGTAGTTTCTGATCCATCCGTCATCATCCCTCACTGTTGTTGTTTTCCCATTCAAAATGAACACCACATAAGGGAATAAAGAGAAACATACTTCCGCCTAACTGAATTACATCATACGCTGCTAGCTCTGTTGGCGTATAAACCGCTTCATTGTTAAGATAAGCTAAGCCTGATGCATCTCCAGGAAGAAGATAGAAATTCCTTTTTTTAGGATCATAGACAATCACAGCATGGTTACGTTGAGAAATCGAATTGTCTCCAACAATACGAATGTGCATATCCTCAGCTCTACCAATAAAGTTTTTTTCCGATAAAATTCGATAGTCTCGACCCATTTGAGGTCCTTCAATACAAACAAGCCATCCTGTTACTGGATCAATTCCATCCATTTCTCCAAGGTATGGCATTGTTTTATCATCTAACTCTGCTACAGCTGTTTGCTGGCTACTTGGCCTTTGCTCCTGTTCTACCATTACGTTGCAATACGGACATACATTTCTATGTCTTCTGGAACTAAACATGTGACCATTTGTGCATCTAATCAAACTCATTTTCGCTATCCCCCGTCTATTTTTACGAATTTACTTGTCTCTATTTCACTAAAATCCGTGTATTGGCTATGTATATCGTGTCTCCATTACCTATTGGGTAAGGATTTTCGTGTTTTATTCTGTTTTTAACGCGCTTATGAGCTTTTTTTATACCAACACCATTTACCGAATCAATATCCTCTATGTACCATACTCCTGAAACATTATTTAATACGGCATGTTCATAGTTGATAAGCGATTCATATTCAGTACCATTTAAATCGATATCTGCCTTATTGTCAGCGGAACTTTTCCCAATAAGTAATGACGTTGAATCACCGATTTCCCATTCATCTATTTCAGCTCCTCGATCATTGAGGAGAACTAATTTTCGAATTTTCTTGTTTGTCACATTGTTATTTTCATCTCTAGCTTCATACTTTATAGAGCCATAAATTATTGCTAGTATGCCTAGCATTAGTCCAATAATTGTTTTTAAAATAAAATCCTGATTCATGACAAATACGTATAGAATGAAAAAGAAGGTGATTATGACAATAATAATATCGATAATTTTTATAACCTTTTGTTTCTTTGCATTTTCAGTGTATGCATCCATTGGGTATCACACTCCTCCATACTAGCTATGGCTTCGTTTACTTGTTAAAAAAACGTTCAAATAAATCAGTTGTATCTAGTGGATTCTTCTTTGCATTCTTATTAAGGGTCGATCCCGTTTCCTTTGTTTTAGGATTAAAACCAAAAAAATGCTCAAAGTTCTTTTCAATATTGCTCATATTAAAATCTGGCTTTTTTTCAGTAGACTGTGGGCGTGAAGACTGTTTTTCAGATGTCTGTCCACTGCCCCAACTTTGACTAGCTCCATCTAGTCGAGCATCATATGCTTCTCTTGAAGCTGGATCCTTTAATACTTTGTATGCCTCTGTCACTTCTAAAAAAATCTTTTCTGATTCTTTATTTCCACCGCTCACGTCTGGATGATGTTTTTTTGATAGTTTTCTGTAAGCTAGTTTTATTTGTGCTTGCGTGGCGTCTCTACTAACACCTAAAGTTTCATAATGCGTTTTCATATTTTTCATCCCCAATATTAGGATTATTCAAAATTATCTAAGGAACTATGAAAGTCCCTTAGATAATGTGGAGTAGCTATCAAGCAGCAATCTTAAACAGCGTAGCCGCCTTCGATTTTCGCCAAGTCTGTTTTGTCTTTCTTTTGCTTAATGAATAAGTAGAATTCACCAATACCTTCTGTGTCACCATACTTTTCTGAATAGTCAACAACGAAAGCATTTGGGAAGTGAATTTTTCTTACTACTTGATCAGCAGAAATAACTTCTAACGTTACTTTACGGTAACAGTCAGCTTTTTCAGCTGGTACTAATGACCATAATCCTAATTTCATCGTGTCATCAGAATTATCACCATCAGTTGCAGTAAGAATTTTACCTTTTACTTTTAAAGTTGCTCCTACATCTGTAGAACGTGCGTTAGAGTCATTTGGTGTATCTGTTTCATACTCCACAGTCATAATGCTATCTAACCCTAATTCAATTGCTTCTGATCCTTCTACTTTTAATACAAAACCCATTCTCATTACCTCCTGAAATTTGTTTGAATCGTCTCAAAAAATCGTTTTGGGTGAAAATGTATAACTTGTTGTATACATTCCTCTATGCCTAATGCAAATACATGAAGCATGGAGAAATATGTAATGTTTTCACCTTACAATTAATGGAGGATTCTATTTATGTTAAAAGATTTATGAAAAAATCTTAAACATACGACTTAAAAAAATTTTTAGTGTATGTGTAAACTTGTTAGGCCTTAACAGCACTACTTGCCTTTGTAATCATAACTTCAAGATTCTTCACATTACCGTTAAACACTAGGTCAATCTGACAAGTGCTTGTTTTTTCATCGATAATGTAGCCGATGTCATCTCCATCGTGAATAATGGAGTTTACATAGCCTTTATCATTAATCCATTTACTTTTTTGACTACTTGGATTATTACTAAAGAATCGAACGATATTTTCGTGTTTAAAGTCACCAGATTGGAATCGTAAAATTCTCTCAATATACGTACTCACTTGAGTTTTGTAGATTGAATCGAATCCATCTTCCTCCATCGCTAAACTTCTAGCTTTATACACTGTAATTCGTTTAATGTCTTTATCTTGAAGCTGTGCATTTTCTGATGAGAATACAAAGCCAAAACTTCTGCTGTTAATGGCATCTTTAATATTATTAGTAAATCCTGAGATTTCTTTTGCCATCGTTGTAACGGCTCTTAGTGAGTTATCACCAGCTTCAATATCGAAGCGTACGCCAGGATTATTTCTCTGAACGTTTTTGAAAGAGTCTTTCAAATATTCCGGACATTGATAAGCTGAGACAATACCTGCCGCTACATAGCTAGCACCAACATAAACGCCCTCTATCCAAAGTTTTAAAATATCCTCTTTTTCTTTAGATAATCGAGCTCCATTTTCTGTTGTCTGCATTCTTGTATCAATGATTACACCTGATTTATCTTTAGGAATAATAGTGAAGTTTGGTAAACATGGTATAGCAAACTCACTATAATCTTTTCGAATAAGCACTGAGCATTTATCGATCAAGCGATCAATACCTGCAGTAGCAATTCCATTGAATGTCGTTTCTTCTTCTGCCATGAAGTTGAAGAAAATCTGTATTTTATAATCTTTCACAGTATCAAGAAGGATGGATAACGATTCCATTGTATTGCCATCTTGCTTGGCAACCTTATCGTTCCCTTTAAATCTAGCTCTACTTACTTTCATTTTTCCGGAAGCTTCTAGTTCTAGTGCAGGGACAATTCCATACCATACCGTATCTGTAAAGTCATTTTTGGAGTTAACCGTGTTTAAATACGTGCGTAATCGTGGTAGATTATTACTTTTAACGAGCATATCTAACTTTGTGTTCGTTACAAGTAACGAGGGCTGCATACCTTTGTTTTTAGTTGCATACTGATCAAAGTACATTTTTACGCCTAATAGTTTTTCAACTAATGGCTTCACTGTTTTTACAAATTCATCCTTAGCATCCTTATAGAATTCTAAGTAAGTATTGTAGTTTTGTACCTCTGTCTCTACATCCAATTCAGCTCTCACAGCTGGCAATGGAGAGAACGTTCTTACGACTAAATCTTTGACATAAGAGGATGGTGATTCTGTAATCGCCTCATAGTCCTCTTCAAAAACTGTGCTTAAACCATAGTTACTATTTTCTTCAATAACCATCAGTTCCGAGCTATTATTTTGTGGTGCCTCAATGATTTTTAATTCACCACTGTCGCCAATAGAAAGTGTCCCAATTTGTAATTTTTCGGACTCGTCTTCATCCTGATTAGCACCTAACAATAGTCTCGTTTTAATATCTTCAATTGCTAAAGGAAGCATCGCCATGACATTGTTGTAATTTCTACTTGCCACTTCAAACATCAGGTTTAGCTTGTCCCCTGTATCCAATTTTTTTGGATCGCCTTCATCTAATTTGTCATATTCACCATATAGATAATGGATTTCTTTTCGGACTTGTCGAATGTCGTCCATAACCTTTTTAGGAGAGATCATATCGAGCAAATTTTCAAACTTAAAGTCAACGTTCGCAATGCCCTGACTTCTTTTCGTATCAATGAGGGTAAATAACATCTTTAAAAAATCATTATTTTGGTCAATTGCTATTTCAGAAATACAGTCATCTTGAATTCCTTCAGGTTTTTTTAATGTATACATAACCTTTTGGTTAGCAGCATTGTAGAATGAGTAAACCGTCGGAGAAAACTTATCTAAAAACTCGTCGAAGCTTTTGACAAGAAGATTTTCATTAATCTCTTTGATTTTTTCATCACTAAGACTGTCAATTCCTTTTACATCTCCAACAAGCGTAATTAAATCCATTTTTTCCGGATTAATTTCCTCAAAGAGCATGGTTCTGTTCGTTTGACTAATAATCTCCATTCAGTCGGCCGTATGATTATACAGCCATCCCTCCTTTTTGTAACAGATTTCGAGTAAGCATAGTCAATTAGTGATTAGCAAATAAAATATGATCGTAATTCACAAAACAACCTAATATGATACTATTAAGTAATAAAATGGTAATTTCGAACGAAAAAATCAGTAGTTTTTTTTCTATATGAGTATGTATGTAATTATTTATTTACAACATGCACTCATATCTAGAATTACTGATAATTCTTTTACATGCGCACTTCACTGATGACATTATGTATCACAAGTAACTATACAACATTTATTTTTATTGTCAATATTTACATTAGGATATTATGTTAAATAATTTCCATAAATGTATATTTAGTAAAAAATAAACATGTTAAAATTTATGATATTTTTTATAGAAATAAATGTATTTTTTCTTTATTTTTACTAAAAAAAACAGCTTATTGAGTAGAAACTCCTAGTCTATAAGCTGTTGAAAAGATATGAATTTTAAATCAAAAATAGTTATATAGAATCACAATTCTAAATAGGCTAGTTATTTCGAACTACCGTGTTTAAAATAGCTTTTTATCCTATTGGCAGTATTTTCAATAATAACAGCAAGTTCTAAATACTTAAGTGAAGAGCATCGTTTTTTTGCCTGCACTGCCAGCCCCCACATAATAGTTCGAGATAAAACAATACTCACTTTCTCATTATATTTTCTCACATTCTCAATTTTGTCCTCGATAATGCGTTGTGAGCTATCCATTGGGATAATATTTGTTAAAGAATAATAAAATGTTGCTGCTAAACTATAAATATCTGTATATACACCTTGCTCAGATTTATTCGAGTATTGCTCTAAAGGAGAATACCCTGGGCTAGTGAATATTTGATGATTCTCGGCAGTTTTATTAAAAATAGCCGAACCAAAATCTAGTAAATATGGATTACCTTCAGAATCTACTATTATATTACTTGGTTTAATATCACGATGGAGTATGTCTTTTTTATGTAAATAGCTTAAAGCACCAATTAGAGGAAGGAATATACTCGTGTACACATGCTCCCTATCTTCAATTGGAAAATCTTTTAAATATTTATCTAATAAAGTTCCTTCATAATACTCCATCACGATATAAATCGATTCATTTTCCTCAAAATGGTCTATGTATTTGACGACATTGTGATGATTTATTTGCTGCAAAATACATGCTTCATTTAGAAAAATAGCTTTTAAATCCTCGAATATCTGCTTTGTTGAAGGCAAACGATTAACGACTGTTTTATTATCTAAATCCCGTAAAGCTATGTCATTTGGAAAGAACTCTTTAATAATTAGCTGATTCCCTTCATTGATATTCTCCACGATATAAACTAAAGACAATTTACTAGTTGCAAGTATTTCTTTAATTTTATATGTATCTTTCAAAACACTGTTTATCGGTAAGCTCAATTCAACTTGAGTCGTCGCTTGCATTTTCGATCAATCATCCCTTTCAACACATAAACTCCGAACACTCTGTTACATCATCACCATAACTTGTGGTTGATTTCGCCTGTCATTTAGTGGGTGTTTGGACACCCACTGATAGGGGACCGCATCCGCACATCTCACCACTTTAGAGATAGGAGTCTTCTACTAATAAAAGATAAATGGCATAAGTTTTAACAAATGTCATCCGCAATTTTTGGTTATGACCATTATTTTAACTAAAATACAAATTAATGTAAGTATATCAATATACACCTTTATTATAAATAGTTCTCTTAAGTAGTTCTACATCAAATGCTGAGGTTTGGCAAAATTTGAAGTCGGCGATATGCTTGTTTCTTCTCAGGACTTTGATGGTTCTATTCATCGCTTTGGCGATTATCCTATCCGGCACTTTGACGGTTCTATGTGGCACTCTTGTGGTCCTATCCTTTTTAAGGCAAAATGAAGAGGCATGAGCCCGATATATTATGAGGGCACTGAAAAACTTGCGTTTTTTATAAATAAATTCGTTATAGAGAAAGATAGGGCGCTTCTTGTTCAATTTTGAACAGGAAACGCCCTAAT
>NZ_JBNNUW010000013.1:0-122301 GCF_050280125.1 Lysinibacillus sp. NPDC093692 | reverse complement strand
GAAATGACACCAGAACAGTGGGAGGAGTTCACAACAAAACCAGGTGAACAAACACCAGAACAGTGGGATCCATATTCATCTAATCCAGAAGAAGATATGATACAAGGTTCTACATCGGGTTCTACATCTCCTAATTAAATTTCTTTGATGTGTTAGGAGAATACTCTAAGATAATTAATTCCATTAGTAATAAAACTTTTATGATATTTTAGCCCGTCAGATTCACTTTCAGGCAGCAATGACTAGTTATCAATAACGTATATTCCCCTTAGGATAGACAGATGAAAATTAAAATATGTTGATCTTAGGGGGAATTTCGATGAATAGGATTGTACACATCATGAAGATGAAAAAAATAACCTATAAGCTCTTTATGGTCACGTCTCTCATATTGTTATCTTTTGCAGTCTTGATTTATTTAACTTTATACTTTTTCCTTCCAACATTTTATCAACAATATAAAACCAATCAACTCCAATCGGGAATAGAGGAAATAATCCATAATGCTAAGAATTTAACATTAAACAATGCGATACCGCTTTTTGACGACTACATCAAAAATAACAATGCTAATATTTATTTGCGAACTAAAGAAGAAACTATTATATATTCACCTACCTTCATGATGCAGGGAATTACGCAATCACCAAATCTTACTGCAAAAACAGCATTAATAGAGAATGAAGAAACTCTAATGAATGCATTTTTTGTTACTTTGCCGATTCAATTCCTAGATGAAAGTAATTTAACAGTTACTGTATTCGCGACATTTCAACCTATTGATGAAGCGTCACAGGTTTTAGTCCGTTTTCTTCCTTATATAAGTATCATTGTAGTGTGTATTGGATTAGGGAGTGCCTATTTATATTCAAGGTTCATTACAAAACCGCTCATTTATATAAATGAGGGTGCGCAAAAGATGGCAAACCTGAATTTTTCCGAAAACATCGTAGTCCGTTCAAATGACGAATTAGAGGAATTGTCCAATAGCTTGAATGAGATGTCGAATAATTTGCAACAAACAATGATTGATTTACAAATAGCAAATGAACAATTAAAAGATGATATCGAAAGAGAAAGAAAAATCGAAACAAAACGTAGGGGATTTTTCGCTACTGTTGCACATGAATTAAAAACTCCTCTCACGGTTATGAAAGGATATTTAGAAGGGATGATTTATAATATCGGCCCTTATCAAAATCGTGACTTCTATTTAGAAAAAAACCACAAAATTATTGAAAGAATGGAACAGCTCGTTTGCGAAATTTTGAGTATGTCTAAACTAGAACAAGATACCACTAAACTGCAATTGGAAGAAGTCGACCTTTTAGAATTAGTTGATTCAATAACGAAAGATCTTGTTTTTTTTGCTTCTGAAAAAGACATTAAAATAGTAAAACAAATTTCTCCTTACATGAGTGTACGTACAGATCGTGATTTATTAGAAAAAGCCTTTAAAAACATAATTCATAATGCAGTTACGTATTCACCGCATGGAGAAACAGTATTTATTGAAGTAACTGGGCTTCGAAAAGAAAATCAGATTCAAATAAAAGTAATTAATACAGGTGTTAAAATTAAGGAAGAGGAAATTCAACAATTATTCGAGCCTTTTTATCGAATCGAAAAATCCAGAAATAGGAATACAGGTGGAAGTGGGCTAGGTTTATATATTGTGAAACAAGTTTTTGAATCTCTTTCGATCATCTATACAATGGAAAATACAGAAAATGGCATACAGTTTGTAGCTACTATACCTAAATGGATAGGAAATAACTAAAAAGTACATTTAAATATATAAATTGTCTCAGATTTTATTTGAGACAATTTTTTACTTTTGAATAGAAAAAGCTTAGTACCCGCAACTTCAAAAGATACTTGAGTAAGAAATTGGCGGAAGTGCTATGAACATCTATACTTCTAAAATGATATAAAACATGTTAAAACAAAGTCGCGATTGAGAAAATGGAAGTCTTAAGTAAAACAAAACGGGATATTTTTTCTATATATTGATATAACAGGTGGTGTTATCATTAAAAATTGTAGAAAATTGAATTAATGCTAGTACTCAAATCTACTACGATTTACTGACAGAGATAAAATATTTTCGGGAAAATACTCCAGATACTCCAAAATCTCCAGGTAATCTTCAGATAATCTTCATAGTAACTACAGATAACGCCTATACAATTAAGACTGTAAGACAAAATACTTTAAAGGGAGATTGAAAACTATGAAAAAGAGGAAAAAATTGGCTGCTACTACTTTAGGTGCTGTATTTGCACTTTCAACTTTTGGAGCTGCGTTTGCTGCCGAAGTCCCAACCGAAATTATTGGAGGTAGTGAATATGTGAAAGGGCAAGTTAGTAAACCAGCGAACTTAGATGAGATTTCTAAAGAAAAAGTACAAGAAATTTTTAACCAAGTAAAAGCAGGTACATTAACGAAAGAGGAAGCAATAAAACAACTTGATGAAGCTCTTGGAATGAAGGGAGTTAAAAAAGCAGTAAGTAAACCAGCGAACATAGATGAGATTTCAAAAGAAAAAGTACAAGAAATTTTCAACCAAGCAGAAGCAGGTACATTAACGAAAGAAGAAACAATAACACAACTTGATGAAGCTCTTGGAATGAAGGGAGATAAAAAACTAGTAAGTAAACCAGCGAACTTAGATGAGATTTCTAAAGAAAAAGTACAAGAAATTTTCAACCAAGCAGAAGCGGGTATATTAACGAAAGAAGAAACAATAACACAACTTGATGAAGCTCTTGGAATAAAGGGAGATAAAAAAACAGTAAGCAAACCAACTAACTTAGATGAGATTTCTAAAGAAAAAGTACAAGTAGTTTTCAACCAAGCAGAGACAGGTACATTAACGAAAGAAGAAGCAACAAAACAACTTGATGAAGCTCTTGGAATGAAGGGAGATAAAAAACCAGTAAGTAAACCATCTAACTTAGATGAGATTTCTAAAGAAAAAGTACAAGAAATTTTTAACCAAGTAGAGGCAGGTACATTAACGGTAGAGGAAGCAATAACACAACTTGATGAAGTTCTTGGAATTAAGAGATAAAAATAAAGTGAGTAGTTCAGTAAGCAAACCAGCGGTATTTAAAGAGAAGGTATAAACTATTTAACTAGCACGAATAGGTCCGCTCGGGAGCAATAAGCCAATTTGATGCAGATCAGTTTAAGAAGTAAGAAAAAACCTTAAATAAAATACAGTAATATTTGTACTTGAGCTTTCTAAACATTCCTCTTCATAGAGGTTCATATAAACTCCCCCAATGGAGAAACATTTACTTGAGAAAAAACTACACTACTAATAGCTGATGAAATATTCCCCACGTACGAAAATCGCTATGTTCCAATAGGTACATAGCGATTTTTTGTGCATTTTGAAAATTCCCTATTATGCAGGGGGTTCCGGAAAGCTTTTAACTTTGCCTTAAATTGTTTTGTATTGTAATACGTAATGTGTTTTTCTAATTCAATTTTAAAATGCTAAGAAAGCGTCAACTGACAATAGAAGCAGCTTTCTGTGTAAAGATGTAAAACGTGAATAGAGGAATTTCTCAACAAAATAAACAGGACTCATAATTTTCATATGAGTACCTGGTTTTAATGTGCGCCCGACATGCGTATGAACTATAGGGTGTAAGTCCCGAACCGATTAGGCGATGTACAACTGTTAAAATATGAAATTTAATTTAAATAGTTTTATTAAAGTTGGTTATTAATATAATAAATAATTGTGATTTTGATGTGTTAAAAGAGAAAAAGAAGTGATTATATATAGTAAATTCACCTGAAATGTATTATTATAGGTAGATTTTTTGTAGATTTGTGTCAAGATGTGTCATATGATAAATTGATGAAAAAGGAGGAATATTATGAAAAAACTGAAAAATAAGACTTTAGCATTGATAGCCATTACTTCTATAGGTACTTCGTTTGCGATGACATCACCAATTTCTGTAAGCGCTACACAAAACAATGGCGAAAAAATTTATGCAATGCAAACTAAAAATGAAATAGAAGATGCAAAGGTACCAATTGAAAACTTAGTAAATCATTTTGTGAAAAACTTGAATAAATATTATCCTGACAAGATAGAAGGTACGTATCGAGAGGATAAAGATCCGAAAATAATTTACAATGATTTGAAATTTAATCAATTTTCAGTTCAAGCCGATGGCTCACCTGTAATTACTAGTTCAGAAAATGTATATGTAGGAAGAGAAACTTTAACAAATAACACGGATATGGAACAAGTTTTAACGACGCAAAGCTTTACTAAAACCCTTTCGAATACTGTTACTAACTCGACTACACATGGATTTTCATTTGGAGTAAAAGCCACTTCTAAATTTAGTATACCTTTTGTTGGAGAAACCGGAATAGAATTGTCAACAGAATACAATTTTTCTGATACATCAAGTTATGAAAATAGTGAATCGTATACGTATATAGTTAGTCCGCAAAATATTCGAGTTCCCGCACATTCTTCTGTTGAAGTCATTGTAATATTAAATACGGCTAAAATGAACGGGGATGTAAAACTTTTGGCAAATGCGTCAGGTACTGTGACGGCTAGTCCATATTATACTTTTCCTCAATACCCTAATATAGATTTTAACGCATATATGGAAAATATGAAATTGAATGAAATTGCAAGGGTGGTTTCACAAGAGAATTTAAAAAATATTTCTCCTAATTCAGATGGGGAAACAATTAATTTAATAGGATCTGGTAAGTATGAAGCAAAATATGGAACTACATCTTCCGTTACAGTAAACCCTGTGAATACAAAAGGGAAAGTAGCAGATGATGGGTACACATATAATGTGAATCCGGAGATTGTGAAAGAGAATTCTTTTTAGCAGTCTACCAATATACCTAACATATCCTGAGATTCAACCCAAGTTATTTGAAAAGACACTTGCTTCTATAAAAAACAATGGAGATTTGTACTAATAAATGGTTGTAAAATAACATAGGTCGAATGTTAACATTTCTAAAGAGCCTGCTACTTTTAATGCAGGCTCTAATATCGATTTATTTTTAAAGTTCTAAGCACATAATAAGGCTCGCTTCTTTAAATCCATGTCTTTCATACAAGGCAAGAGCACCACTATTTTCTGCTAAGACACTTAGCTCTAAATGATCTAATTTACGTTCTTCTACCCATTTTTTTGCCTCTCGTAGCAATTCTGAACCAATGCCTTTACTTTGATATTGACCTCCAACAATTACATCCATAATATATGCATAATTATGCTGGACGATACAAGAATAAGGAGGAGTAGTTAATTCTTGAATTAGTAAAAAGCCGGCAATATTGTTATCTATTTCAGCAACAAAAATATCCGATTTTTCTTCTGAAATTGTGTTTGTAAGAAACTCCACATCCTGTTTTGCTGGAGCTATGTACTTTGGTTGTAGTTTTGACATCTCTAAAAACAGTTCTTCATATAATATTTCTATTTGCGGAATATTATCTAATGTTGCAACTTTAATATTCATGTTCTACCTCTATACGAATTTACATTATTTTACTTTACCGTATTTTGTGATTTTTGAAAATAATCAGTAAAATGAATAAAAAACTCAAATAGTTAACACCGTATAAACCGCAGAGGATTTCCAATACTAAAGCTGTTTAAAAATAATCAGAATGATAAAGGAGGCTATCAACAGTGAGATTTTTTGCATGGGGACTTTTAGGTGCCGCAGCTATTTTTGGCGTAGTGAAACGCTATGGGATGTCAGACAATGTACAACAAATGACATCGTCTTCTCAGGAAGGCACGACACCGGTACAATTAGTTGCAAACAGTAATCCACTTACCGCAAATACACCAAAACAATAAATAATGCACTATCTGGCTTATAGACACTGTAAAGGTCTATAAGCTTTTACATAAAAAATGAAAGCTAATATTATTCTTTACAAAAGTATCCAGAAAAATGTATAGTTATGTTAAATATATGGTGAAACGGGGTTTTGATTATTTATGATGAAACTTATTAATGGCTAATAAAATTTTAAATAATTTTATAGTGCAATAACGCATATTAAGGTGTATACCTTAATTCTTTTCAGTTCGCCCATTTGCACAATAGCGATTAGAAGTCATCATATCTATTCAAATCATATATTTTTAATATCTCCTATAAGCCTCTAGCAGGGTCAAGGCAAAATCCGAACGAGTATTTTTTGTACAGAAGCTAAAGCCCAGCGAAGTGACAGCCACAATTACACTGAGGAGTATTAATTTATATTGAATTTAAATTTGACTATGAGAAGGATTTCTTCTTATAGTTTTTTTTTGTCTTTATGGGGGGTGTGCAAAATGGTAATGTCTCAATTACTTACTTTGAGCTAATAAAATAGAGAAATGAGGCGTAAATATGACAAATTATCAATTAGTATATGATTACAAGGACAATCAAAAATATAGAGAAAGTTTTAATGAATTAGCAAAGCTAGTTTTTGGATTAGATTTTAGCCAATGGTATGAAAAAGGTTGCTGGAACGATCAGTATAGTTGTTATTCATATATCGATGGAGAAAAGGTAATTGCAAATGCATCAATAAGTAAAATGACTGTAGTTGTAAACGGTAAGGATTATAAAGTCATACAAGTTGGTACAGTAATGACGCATCCGGATTATCGTCATAAAGGTTTAGCAAGGAAATTAATGAATGACATTATTGATAAATATGAGAAACAATACGATTTCATCTATTTATTTGCGAATGAAACAGTCTTAGATTTCTATCCGAAATTTGGGTTTTCACGAGTACAAGAAAGTAGATATTTCTTAAATGCTGATCGTTTACAGAAAAAATCAAACACCACGATCCGAAAATTAAATGCTGAAAATAGCAACGATGTATCTTTATTGAAATTGTATGCGAAGGAAAGAATTCCATTGTCGTCGGTTTTAGATGTGAAAGATAATGAAAGTTTACTTATGTTCTATTTTCTTATTGCATTTCCTAATTCAATTTATTTTATCCAAGACGAAGACGTTATAGTAATATTCGAAAAAGAGGGTGAGGAATTACATCTTTTTGATGTTGTTAGTCGCAGTAAGATTGATGTAATAGAAGTTTTAAGCTACATTACTACATCGGATATAAAAAGAATTATTTTTCACTTTATTCCTGATTGTCCTAATCTAGAGTCTGAAGTAATTGAAACCGAGGACGATGTATTGTTTATTCGGCCGATGATAAATTTCGGGACAGAACGACCGTTATTTCCATTAACATCGCATTCGTAAGGCTGGTTAAATGTTTGAATACAATTATATTAAAGAGTTTTTTCTATTATAAGATTATAAGAATAAGTGAAAAGGGTGATTCAACTTGATACAAATAAAAAGGATATATAAAGAAAATTTCCCACAAGGCAAAAAAATTATCTATCAATACAGCTCCAATAATTTTTATGATGTTTCCTTTAAAGAACAAGAAAATGGCTGGTCAGTTGATTTTACGTTAAAACATTTCGACACGCCATTTCACAAGTATTTGGAAGGAGAAATTTTTGAGGATCATATAGAGGATATGGAATGTTATATTGTTGAGTTTAATGGAGAAGAAGCGGGAATTGTTAGTATTAATCAAGAGAAGTGGCATCATGTGTTAAGAATTAATGATATTCATATAGATCCAACCTATCAACAGCAAGGCATTGGTAGTAAGCTCATGGCTTTAGTCAAAAAGCGAGCAGCAGAAATTGAGGTGAGGGCGATCGTTTTAGAAACACAAACGTCTAATTATCCTGCTATACAGTTTTACAGAAAACATGGATTTCACTTAATTGGATGTGACCTAATAAGTTACTCCAATAAAGATATTGAAAAAAGGGAAGTAAGGATTGAAATGGGATTTGTACTTGAATCGTAATTATCGAAAAAAGAGAATGAAGGTGACAAATTAAATAAAGTCATACTTCTTCAGCAAAATGAGGGGATGATTTCCGTTTCGGCTGGGCGCTTAGTTGTTGCTGTCGCTTCGCTTTCGCACAGATAAAACATTTGTTGCTGTCGCGCTTCGCTTTCGCACAGAGCAAAGCTTCCAGGGGGCGTCCGATGAGATTCATTTAAATTCTCCTTATCTCTTTTTTAATTATAATATTAGATAAAATTACCCAAATTCCTCTTTAAAGAAATAAAAAAGAGAGAACACGTTTTTAATCGTATTCTCCCTAAGAAACTATTATCTACTTTGAGTTTGAAGTGCTAATTTAACGCCTAGTCCTATATAAACGAAACCAACAGCCTTTTCAAGCCAACGTGAACCATTGTTTGTTGTTTTCGTAAAGATTTTTTCACCAATAAAGCTTGTAATAATAGCTAACAAAATAGTATACAAAGAGCTCATCACAACAAAAGTAATGCCTAAAATCAATAATTGTACAGTGATGGATTGGCCATTATGTTGAACAAACTGTGGTAAAAACGCTAAGAAAAATAAAGCGGTTTTTGGATTTAAAATTTCCGCTAAAAAACCTTGTCGGAACGAAGTACTTGCCGGGCTTTGTTCAACAGTTGGTTTTTCTATTTTTTGTGGTTTTGTTAGTAGCATTTGAATACCTAAATAAACAAGATAGGCTACACCAATATATTTCACTACTTCGAACGCAGTGGCAGATTTCATTAAAATGGCAGATAACCCTAAGACAGCTGCTAACGTATGGACTAAGTCACCTAATCCAATGCCTAATGCAGTGAAAATACCGTTCTTTTTACCACCTTTCAGCGTTTGCGTAATGGTAATGATAACAGCAGGGCCAGGAATTAAAAATAAGAGAAGAACTATTGCGATAAAAGATAACATGTTAACCCATCCTATTCTAATAAACTAAACATTCAAGTAAGACAATAATAAGATTAACTTAATGAATGCAAAAAATATTATATGCTATCTTCTATATAACTGTCGATAAAGAAATACTAAAATAGAAGCGAACTAATTATTCGTAAAAATCGGAAAATAATTCAGTGATATTTGTATAGTGTTATATATTATTGAATTATAGTGAAGTAAGTGTATGTTATAACAAATACACAATTTTATTAACGTGAGAGCTGCATTCGAACCAATAGTGGGAGATATTATTTATGCGGATGCACGAGGAGCAGCCTCAAATTATTTGAGGAACTTCCCATATGAAAATGTCCCTGCCTCTATTTGGCCACTCAATAAAGAAGACTACTAATACAAAATAGTACAGTCACATCTAATTAGGATGTGGCTTTTATTTAGAAATTCAAACAAAAAATAGTACCAACTACTAATAATTAATGCTAGAATTAGGTGATAAAATTATTGGAGGTTTTTTGATGCTAGATATTCAACAAATACAAGAGGTTTTACTACATCGTTATCCTTTTTTGTTAGTGGATAGAGTATTAGAATTAGAAGAGGGGAAGAGAGCAGTAGCCATTAAAAACGTCACGATAAATGAAGAGTTCTTTAATGGACATTTTCCTAATTACCCGGTAATGCCAGGTGTATTAATTGTTGAAGCATTAGCGCAAGTAAGCGCTATTATTATGCTTACAAAAGAAGGGAACCAAGGCAGACTTGGATTACTGGCAGGTATTGATAACTGTCGCTTTAAAAAACAAGTGAAACCTGGTGATCAACTGCGTCTTGAAGTGGAAATTACACGCTTAAAGGGTGCCATTGGTAAAGGACGTGGGGTTGCAACGGTTGACGGAGAAATAGCTTGTGAAACAGAGCTTATTTTCGCATTCGGAAGCTAAGTTAATTCGATTAAAGAGTACTGCAAAAATCATTGCGGTACTTTTTTTGTGTGCTGTGTCAAAAGGGTATTTAAAATTATGTTGAATAATATAGTAAATGAATGACTTCTAAATGCAGATGGTTACATGAACTATCCATTAGCTCTTTATATAGTCATTTTAATCATGCAATTGATCATCCTCACAAATATACCTGCAATTTTCATCTCAAGCAGATCAAAAAGAGAAGCTCTAATGACTAGCACAACATCCAACTATCTAACAATTAGTTTGTTAATTACAACAAGCCAAAATCACTGATCGAGGTAGTCGGCCTTTCTATAGAAATATGGCTAAGTGGCGCGATTTAACAATTTCAGAGAAACAAGGTTTGCAAAAGAGAAGCCTGTTCTTTTGTTGGAAGAATAAAATAAAACAAAAGAATTAATCATCACATGTCGTATCTAAAGAAGAATTAAATTCATTTAGCTACAAAATAGACATAAAAATCCAAAAATATAATAGTTAAGGGAAAGGGATGAATGTATACTTAAATTAAAATAATGAGAACTAATTATGAAGGGGAGATTTTATATGTCGTTAAGTACACCATTTATAAAAGATGTTCCTGATGAAAATGTGAAATTTTCTGTTATCATACCTGCTCATAATGAAGAAAAATATATCGGTGAGTGTTTAGAGTCAATTGCAAAGTCTGCACAACCTTATAAAGATCAAGTTGAAGTTATCGTAGTGCTAAATCGTTGTACAGATAAAACGAAAGAAATTGCACAGTCCTACAATTGCGTGACATTGGAAAATAGCGATAAAAACCTAGCCAAAATTAGAAATGCTGGGGCTGCTTTAGCAAAAGGCGAAATTCTGATTACAATTGATGCTGATACTCGAATGACAGAACACTTATTATCTGAAGTTGAAAAGCATTTAGCATCTAATCAATACATTGGAGGAGGCGTGAATGGTAATTTTGAAAGAATGTCCTTAGGTATCGTTGTTTCTAGCATGGTGCTAATTGTTCCTTTACTTTTCAAGTACGGAGTTATCTCTGTGGGAATCTTTTGGTGCTATAAAAAAGACTTTCAGGAAGTAAACGGTTTTAATGAGAATATGCTAATGGCAGAGGATGCTGATTTTGCTAAGCGTTTAAAAGTATGGGGCAAGAAGAACGGAAAAAAATACGGAACAATTAAAAATGGGATGATAACTTCTTGTAGACGATTTGACCATTATGGCGACTGGATGTTACTGAAACGTCCAGATATAGTTTTTGCTTATCTCAGAGGTACGAATACAAAGGCTGCAAATGAAGCCTATTATGATGATCAAGCAAGGTAAAGTTCAATTAGCTCGTCTCGACCACTTCGTTGTAAAAGAAGTGGTTTTTTATATGTATTTCTTTACATTTTCTAGAATGTACTTCGTAGATAATAAACTTCAATAAAGTTTTGTCGAAAATAACATACAACCTTTCTGTCCCTTCATATACTTTAATTATCTGAAAGATTTGGGTGACTATAAACATGTTTTCTATTTTAAATAAGGTCATTAAATCTGGTAAACCAGTATGAGAGGATGAGGGGTTTGAAGCATCCCGGCACAAATGTTTTTGAAAATAAAGAGGAACTATTCATACCTAAAAAAGCTTTAGATAAAGATTTTTGTGATCGATTAGTGAAAAAAATCCATAAAAATATTCTAAATGAAAATATAGCAAACGATGTTTATATGTCTTATTTCGTGATTTTTGATCAAAAGTATACATTGAAAGAAATTCAATATCTTCTAGATGTTTTGAAATTACAAGCAAATGAAATTATTAGATCAAAGCCGATTTTTATTACATTATGTGGTGTGCTATTATCGTTAATTACTATCATTGCCTCTGCCATTAATACAAAGCTCATGATTGGTATCTCATTTGTCCAAATAGTTGCTCTCGCAGTATTAAGTTTTAATGTAGCTGTATTGTTTATTTCTTATAAAATAGAAAAAGAATATAAAAAGATATACGAAGTCATTAAATTAATCGATTATTATTTAAGCTTTTATAAGTAGGGGTGGGAATTATGCAAAATATTATTGATCAATTGAATGGTTGGATAAAAAAAGTGCCGATAGAGTTCCGGCAAATGTCTGAATTAGAGATTTCGCAACGACCAGCGCCTCAAAAGTGGTCGAAAAAAGAGGTATTAGGCCATTTATGTGACTCTGCCATCAATAATCTACAAAGGTTCATTAAAATACAATACGAAAAGGAACCCTTTGTACTAACTCCATATAATCAAGTTGAATGGGTAAAAATCCAAGGATATCAAGAGCTACAGATTGATGAAATATTAGATTTATGGGTGAGCTTAAATAAAAAAATAATAAATGTTATTAAAAAAATCCCCAATGAAAAGCTAGCCCTCCAATGTGATATTGGAAGTAATGAACTCATGACCCTACAGTGGCTTATCCAAGACTACCTAGAACATATGGAACATCATATAAAAAAACAGATTTTATTAGCGGACTGAAATAAAGGAACTCTGTGTAAGAACGCCACGCAATGTGGCAATTTATCTGTGCGAAAGCGAAGCGACAGCAACAATATGGTTTTATCTGTGCGACAGCAACAACAACAACTCGGTTTCGCACAGAGACAAAAACACGTTGCTGCCGCTACGTTAGCGCTACACTTTCGCGTGAAAAATATCTACAGGACTAAACACAAAGCCGATTAACGGGTGCAATAATATCGGGGCATAATTGATGAAAGCGTTAGCTTTTTAACAATTTGGCGCAAATTAGTTGTCTAAAAATGTATTTGACAAACCCAAAAGACAACCTCTAACTTCAATCTGTTTTAGCTTAAGATATACACCAACAAAAAAATTAAAAAGAGCATTTTTTTTATCATTCCTCAAATAATAAGTCTAAATATTTTTAGTTGAGGAAGTGAAGAATTGAAAAAATTGTGGTTTTTAATACCTGTTTGTCTTTTAACGGTCTCCTTTTTTTATCTAAAAGTTGGCGCAGCAACATATGAAAATAAAGGAAGAAAGTATTATGAAGAAGCGGGACAAATTGTTTGGGAAATCAAAACGGACGAAAAAATTGTTGCTCTAACCTTTGATGATGGGCCACATCGAAAGTACACATCTGAGATTTTAGATGTATTATCAAAATACAATGCGAAAGCAACTTTTTTTATTGTTGGCCAAAATGCACAAAAAAATCCTGAAGTGATATCAAGAATGTATAAGGAAGGCCATGAACTAGCTAACCATACATTTACGCATCCCTTAAGGACAAATGTCCCGAATTTACTTAAGGAGATAAAACAAACAGATGACACTATTCAGAACATCACTGGAACTAAACCAACTTTGTTCCGACCTGTTGAAGGTCAGTATTCAGATGCAATGATTGAAGCGATTGCTAAAGAAGGATATAAAGTGGTTATGTGGTCATGGCATTTAGATACATTAGATTGGAAAAGTCCAGGAACGAATAGAATTGTGAATACTGTGTTAAATGGTGTTAAAGAAGGTAATATCGTTCTTTTTCATGATGGAGGCGGCAATCGTCATCAAACTGTGAAAGCGATGGAAAAAATATTAGCAGAACTTGACAGTCAGGGATATCGATTTGTCACAGTTTCTGAATTACTCGACGAGCAGGGTAAAAAAAGCACAAACAAATAAGTATCCGGAATGTTTGAAGCAATATGTTATTTTAAAATTTTTTTTATTTGCTGTAACTCAGAAATTAAATAATCAATTTGTTCTTTCATGTTTGCATTTTGTTTTGCCTGATCATTTGAATTGTCATTTTTGGAATTTTGTAATGCTTCTAAGGCAAGACCTGCTGCAACTGCCTGAATGCCATCACCTAATGTAGAAATAGATGATCCGATATAGGTAAGTTTAGCAGCAAAAATATCCAGTGAATCAGTTGATTGATTTTTAAATGTATTCTTATTCCTATCCATTATTAAACCCTCCTTAAATAGTTCAAATCATTCCTCATTTATCATTTGTATGAAATATCGACAATGAGTAGTCCTATGTAAGACACATAAACATATTAATTTTCTTCCCTTTGTCGAAATCAGGCTAAAATGCAAATTAGCCTGATTTTTATGTTCTAATGCGTACTTTAAACAACTGAATAAAAAGGGTATAATTACCATGATGATTAGGGGGTGATTGGCATTGGGCAAGGTTGAATTGGTGGAAATGAATGCTGAGCTTTTAGAGGGAATTGGGAGCTATTGTCTTAGAAGCAAGAAGAAATCAAATGGCTATATAAATAAGAATAAATGGCTGAATAATCGATTTGAAGAAGGCTTGAAATATGTGCAAGTAATCGCCAATAAAAAACAAGTAGGGTTTATTGAATATACAGAAGCAGAAAATTCATCTAGAGTGGTTCATGCTGATGGTTATTTAGTCATCCATTGTTTATGGGTAAGTGAAGTTGGAAAAGGATACGGTGCTCGATTAATTAATAAATGTATAGAAGATGCAAAAAAACTTGAAAAAAAAGGAGTTGTTGTTATTACGAATTCAACAACGTCTTGGTCGCCAAGCAAAGATATTTTTTTGAAAAACGATTTTCAACTTATTGATGCGGCACCATATGATTTTGAATTACTTGTCTACCCTTTGAGCAGTGAATCCGAACAACCATATTTTCCGACTGATTGGGAGGAGAGATTAAAAAAATTTAACAATTTGACGATATTACGTTCATTCCAATGTCCGTATGTCGAAATTGCAACAGAAAATATTATAGCTGGTGCAAATACATTGAATATACCAATGGAACTTATTGATCTCAGGGGTAGAGAAGCGTTGATGGAACTGGCGCCAACCCCGTATGGTATTTTTTCTGTCATTTTTAAGGGCCAGCTTCTTACATTTCATAGGTTAACAATACATTCGGTGATAAAAAAATTAAGAGAACTTACGTAATAATAACAGCGCAAATGATAGGAACATGCATAAGTGGACATGTAATTTCTAATATTCTATGAGGATATTAGTTGACTGCTACGAGGAAATGAGTAAAATAGAAAATCAGTACCATTATATACCTACAACTTAGCAGATAACTGGAGTGTCTTTAGAAAGTACTTCTGAGGCATCTTTACTTTTTACAAAGGCTACATAGAATAAAGAGCTTATAATAAAGTGATTAGAAGTGATGGATTTTAGGAAGATTGATGTGGACAAGATTTGTCATGAAGTTTTGACAGTCTTTTTCTTTTCGTCTTCTCTATAACCTGTTAAGATGGTAATAGTGTGAAACAAGTTAGTGTATATGAGAGTGGTGACAATCAAGATGGATGAAGAGAAAAAAGATAGTGTAGAACAGCAGACAGAACAAACATCCGCTGCTGAAATAAAACCAGCAGTACGATTTGTACAAATGAAACCGTTTAAATTTATCATGTTGATGTTCTTTACAATCCTTATTACTGCAGGCTTAACGATCTTTGCGTTAACATTCGGTGAAAAGAAAGTAGTTGAAGTGAAAGTACCGAGTGGGCGTGCAGAATTTACAAAATTATATGAAGCCTATGATTTACTTAAAAACAAGTATTACAAAGATATCGATGATGTAAAAGTGGTCGACGGCGCTATTAACGGCATGTTCGACGCACTAGATGATCCGTATTCTGATTTTATGGTGAAGGACGAAGCAGAACAATTTCAGTCTGGACTGTCTTCTAGTTTCCAAGGAATTGGAGCGGAAATTCAAGAACGTAACGGTTTTATTACTGTTGTGTCACCTATTAAAAACTCACCTGCTGAAAAAGCGGGCTTATTACCACAAGATATTATCTTAACTGTGGATGGAAAAAGCATGCAAGGATTTAGTGCTTCTGAAGCAGTTGCGCGTATTCGCGGCGAAAAGGGAACGCCTGTAAAATTAACCGTGAAACGTGGAACAAATGCTGAGCCTATTAATATGACGATTGTCCGTGACGAAATTCCGGTTGAAACGGTTTACGGTGAAATGCTTGAAGGGGACATTGCCCATATTCAAATCACGTCATTTAGTGAAAATACTGCAAAAGAATTTGAGAAGATTCTTGCAGATTACGAAGGTAAAGCAAAAGGCATCGTATTAGATTTACGTCAAAATCCTGGCGGCTACCTAGATGCAGCGGTAGAGATTTCGAATTTATTCGTTCCAGAAGGTAAAGCGATTGTACAAGTGCAACAAAAAGATGAGGAGCCGAAAATTACAAAAGCTGTTTCTGGTAAAAAATACAATATTCCAGTGACAGTACTTGTCGATAGCGGCAGTGCTTCTGCTTCTGAAATTTTAGCTGGTGCATTAAAAGAATCTGTTGGTGCTAAAATTGTTGGAGAAACATCATTTGGTAAAGGTACAGTGCAAAATGTCGCACCATTAAAAGATGGCTCTAACCTTAAATTCACAACAGGAAAATGGTTAACACCAAATGGTAACTGGATTAACGAAAAAGGCATAGCTCCAGATGTGAAAGTGTCATACCCACCTTATGCTTCATTACCATACTTAGATCCAGCTATGGAAATGAAAATGGGCGTGCAATCTAACTCTGTAAAAGCGGCACAAGAGATGTTAGAAGTTCTAGGATATGAGCCTGGAAATGCAGACGGTATTTTTGAGCAAAATACAGAAAGTGCAGTGAAAAAACTGCAAGCTGCAAATGGTTTTGAAGAGACTGGTGTTTTAACTGGCGATACAACGTATGCTTTAATGGATGCGTTACGCGCTAAAATAAAAGCAGAGGATCCTCAATTGTTAAAAGCGAAAGAACTGCTAACTGGTACACCAGCAAAAACTGAGTAAACTACAAACTAACAAAGTAGCTGTCGCAGTAGGCGTCTCTAAGGCCTCTAGCGACAGCTTTTTTAATAGGAGGAAAAATGGTGAAGGACGTATATTTATTTAGTGGTTTTTTAGGTAGTGGAAAAACATCCATGTTAACTGATGTTATTCGACAACTTAAGGAAAAAAAATTAAAACCCGCTGTCATTATGAATGAGCTTGGAAAGCTACCATTTGACTCACAGGCTGTGGAAAAGGATATTCCGTTAAAGGAAATGCTAGAGGGCTGTATTTGCTGCTCTGGCGCTGAAAAAACAGAGGCGCAAATTCAATCTCTTCTATTAGATAGTGACTTTGATGTCCTGATTATTGAAACAACAGGTGCAGCACATCCTGTGGAAGCATTAGACGCTGTTTATTCACCATTATTTGCAGAAAAGCTAAATGTCAAAGGGATTGTCACAGTTGCTGATTCAAAGCTGTGGTTGAACCGAGAAACATTAACTCCGCAAGTGCGCTCTTTATTTATGGAACAAATCCGTCACGCACATTTATTACTGGCCAATAAAACGGATTTACTAACAGAAGCTGAGCAGGCACAAGTTGTTTATGAGCTGCAAGGCTTTAATCCACATGCCTTTATTTTGCAAACTACAAATGGACGCGTGCCATTACGTTTATTAGAAGATTTAAAGGCAACGGTACAGGTGGACAAACAAGATATTGTGAAAGCTCCTATAGCATCGATGCATCTAGGCTCACGATTAGTTGAATTTAAAGACGTTAACTTTACACAAGAACAATTTGAGGATTGGGTACGTACATTGCCTGAAACTGTGTATCGAATGAAAGGATACGTGCCAATTGAAGGTGTAAAAAATCCTATGCTGTTTCAATATGCATATGGCATGGTCCAATGGCTTCCAGAGTACGTAAAAATGCCCGCAAAACTCGTGATCATTGGTGAAGATGTAAGTAGATTAAACGTCATTGGTATTGAGTAAACGCTAAAACTAGTTAAAGCAAAAATCCAAAATATGCCATTTCTACTTGTCAGACGAAAGTTTTGTTCGTTTCGTCTTTCTCAAAGTAGAAATTTTGGCAGTTTTTTTGTGTGAATGCGCACGAAAATATATTTGAATATTGAAAATGCTTAATAGTTTTTAAGAGGTGTCAACCCTATTTAAAACGTAAGTATTTCATAGGCTGGTGAAACCTGCTAAAAATTAATTCCAATAACCCTCTATTTAACGCGAATCTATTTCTTGGATGGTGTTGCTAGAAGATCCTGGTAAGAAATTTATTAAAATCGTACTTTACGATTGTTTGCATAGAAGGAGGAATTGCAAAAATGAAAAAAACACTAACTGCAATTTGTGCAACATTTTTATTAGCAGCTCCAATTCAAATGGCTTCCGCTGCAGAAAATACTACAGAGGGGAACACAACTACAGACTGTAATAAAGTTGTTTATTCTTATAAATGGTCAAATCAGTGGTCAAATCATAAGTGGGTAGTTAAACAACCACAAACACAAGCACCATCAAAAGAAGTACAAGTACCAGAAAATAATCAAACAACAAATAACAATACACAAACGACTCAAAAAGATAATACAACACCAGCACCATCTCAAACAAAACCATCAACATCTACTTCAGATGTGAATGCTTTTGAACAAGAGGTTGTAAAATTAACGAATGCTGAACGTACAAAAGCTGGTTTAGCACCATTTAAAACTGATGATAAATTGATGGCAGCTGCTCGTGAAAAATCACAAGATATGCAATCTAAAAACTATTTTTCACATACAAGCCCTACATTTGGTTCACCATTTGATCGTATGAAAGCTTTAGGTATTACGTATAAGAGTGCAGGAGAAAATATTGCACAAGGTCAACGTTCACCTCAAGAAGTAGTACAAGGTTGGATGAATTCACCTGGTCACCGTGCGAATATTTTAAATGAGAAATTTACGCATATTGGTGTTGGCTATGTGAAAACAGGTAACTACTGGACTCAACAATTTATCCAAAAGTAATCGTATAAATTGAATAGCTACATTGAATAATAGGATGTCCACTAAGTTGTAATAGGCTTAGTGGACATCTTTTTTTTTTGACAAAAATGCATGGTTCTTTGGCAAAACGAGGGTTGATTTCCGTTCCGGCTGGGCGCTTTCCTGGGGGCGTCCGATGAGCCGCTTCACTCGCGTTGCTCGCTGCAGGGTCACATCTGTGACGCTGAACCCCGGGGAGTCGCCCAGCCTCCACTCCAATCAACCTCTTCATATAGTGTGTATCGTTTTAAAATTCCGCATTCACAAAGATTACTAGATTATTTAGTTTTTCAACACAATATAATTAGAAATGTGTTTAATTTCTTTTTCATGGTGTCAAAAAACATTATGTCAATGATATTAAGATGCCATAATAGTTAAAGGGTGTCTCTTTGGTCAAAAGAGTGGGTGATTACTGTTCTGGCCGGGTGTTTTTCTGGAGGCTTCGGGGCAAGCAGATGATTTTTGCGCGAAAGCGAAGCGCGAGGAATTGTATTAGGAGATAGAGGATTTTTAATTATACATAGAATAGGGGATATGGGTGGCTCTCATAGGTTTGTTACTTCAATAATAAAAAAAGCAAACTAGAGCGAAGTCTAGTTTGCTATTGTTATTTTGGTCGTATTTGTAAATCTTTTTTGAACAAGTAATAAACGTATTAATAAAGTAATCGCGCCTGCTGTCAGACCTGCTACTAGTCCAATCCAGTAACCAAACGGCCCGAAGTCTGTATGAGTGGCAAGTACATAGCCGACAGGCAAGCCGATTACCCAATACGAAATGATGGCCATAATAAAGGTTACTGTAACATCTTTGTACCCTCTTAAAGCTCCTTGTACAGGCGCCTGGATAGCATCAGATAGTTGGAAAATGGCTGCGAAAATTAAAAAATGAACGGCGTACTCTAACACTTTTCCATCGGTTGTATACATATTTGCAACGGGTTCGCGAAGGATAAAAAGGATACAAGCTGAAACAAAGCTAAATAAAATCGCGGTCCCGACACACAAATAGCTATAGAGTCTAGCATCGCGCATACGTCCAGCACCAATTTCAAACCCAACTAATATCGTTACACCCATCGAAATGCTGAGCGGTACCATATACAACAAACTAGTGAAATTTAATGCAATTTGATGAGCTGCAATGATTTCTGTACTGAAGCTACTCATCATCATTGTGACAGCAGAAAAAATACTCGTTTCTGCAAATAAGGATATTCCGATTGGCACGCCAATGATTAAAATTTCCTTCCAACGAAGCCATTCTAATTTTGGCCAGTCATTAAATAGCTGGAAACGTTCAAAAGGCTTACGTTTAGCGATAATCCAAACTGTAATCAAGAAAACAAGCCAGTATGTAATCGCTGTTGCAACGCCGGCGCCAATTCCGCCAAGCTCAGGTGCTCCAAATTTGCCGAAAATAAAAATATAATTCAACGCAATATTAATAGGTGTTGTAAGTAATGTAATAATCATTGTAACGCGAGTTTGTCCAAGCGCATCGATAAAACAGCGCATGACAAAAAATAAAAACAGTGGTATAAGTCCAGCGCACATCGATTGAATATAAGATTTAGCAATTGAATGTACAGAGGCTTCTAAATCCATCTTGCCAAGAATCCAATCTATACCGACTATTAATAAAATAAAAATAAGTGCTGCAAGAACGATGGCTACATAGATTCCTTGCTGAACAGCTCTTTTTGCTGCAAACTCATTTTTAGCTCCAACAAGCTGTGAGACAATAGGTGTGATCGCGAGGAGAATTCCAGATAGCCCTATGTAAATAGGCATCCAAATAGAGGAGCCGATTGACACGCCAGCGAGATCGGTGGTACCGTACCGACTTGACATTAAAATATCGAAGAAAGAAATAAGATAAATAGCTACTTGCGATACTAAAATAGGTACGATAATTTTTAAGATTAATGCATATTTTTCTTTTAACGTAGTTGTTTGATTCATAGTGAATAATCTTCCTTTATTATCATAATTAAAATAGTATAGCATACTAAAATAGAGTAAAGATGAAAAAATCAATTATGCCTCGGCATAATTCCATCAGACTGAGTTCCGTTCTTTCAGCGAGTGATTAGACACCGGCTGAAAGAATTTAAAAGCTTCATCTGTATCTTTTCGTTCGCATATAGTAAAATAAAAGACTGTATACAAAAGTAGTATGGCTACAATGGCTTTTAACTTCTTTCAGCGACAGTCACCACCTATATAGGTGATAAGTTACTTATTAGTGTGTGTGCAAGCATCCACTGAAAGAAGGAATTCAGTCTAAGAACGCCACGTCCTGTGGCAACGACTGAGTGACCAACATCGTGTTGGCCCAAAGCCTCCGGCGGATGTCACGAAATCGGAAAGGAGTTCTTTGTTAACACAAAGCCGATTTCTGACGCAAAGTGTATCTGTGCGAAAGCGAAGCGACAGCAACAATTATGCCGGTGCATAATTGATGGAATAGGAGAATTAATGTGAATCAACAAACAATCATTTTAACCGGTGGAGGGACAGCTGGTCACGTATCGCTTAATCAAGCGATACTCCCGTCTTTACAAGAACTAGGTTATGATGTCCATTATATTGGCTCAGACCAAGGCATTGAGAAAGAATTAATAGGCGAGGCGTTTCCTAATGTTCCGTTTTACGGTATTTCTAGTGGGAAATTGCGCCGTTATTTCTCGATGAAAAATTTTACAGATCCATTTAAAGTGCTTGCTGGAATGATGCAGGCTTTTCGTATTATTAAAAAAGTGAAACCACAAGTCATTTTTTCAAAGGGCGGATTTGTTTCTGTCCCTGTTGTCATGGCTGCGAAATTTGCTGGTGTTCCCGTAGTCATTCATGAATCAGATGTTACACCTGGCTTAGCCAATAAAATTGCGCTACCATTTGCATCACACATCTTTACGATTTTTGAGGAAACATTACAGCATCTGCCGAAAGAAAAGGCAACATGCACAGGCTCTATTATTCGCGAAGAGTTATTTATGGGAGATCGAGCGAAAGGGTTAGCTCTTTGTGGTTTTACCACATTAAAACCTGTTCTTCTTGTGATGGGAGGCAGTCTAGGTTCAGTTGTCTTGAATGATGCACTTCGTCAAAATTTACCAGAGCTTGTGAAGCAGTTTCAGATCATCCATTTGTGTGGTAAAGGGAACTACGACGAATCATTTGAATCGATGTCTGGATACAAACAATTTGAATATGTGACAACGGAATTGCCGGAGCTATTACACGCAGCAGACTTTATCGTCTCACGTGCGGGTTCTAATTCGATTTTTGAATTTTTAGCACTGCACAAGCCGATGTTGCTAGTGCCGTTATCTGCACAAAAAAGTCGTGGTGACCAAATATTAAATGCCAACTTATTTAAAAGACAAGGCTATGCAGAAGTGTTGCAAGAGGAAGAGTTAACAAAGGAATCGTTTAAAAAATCAGTTCATGTGTTAACAGAGCGTAAAGCAGAAATGGTTTCAACGATGGAAAAAACGCAAAGACCGAAAACCCCTGAAGAAATGGCGAAATTGATTTTACAATATAAAAAGTAGTTTTTCGTTATCACAGCCTTTAATTAAAACACAATTACAGTAATAAAATGAAACAAAGCTAAAAATAAGCTATGTGTCTGTCATGAAGACGGAGCACATAGCTTATTTTTATCCGGGATGAACGGGCAGTAATTAATCTTTATCGAAAGTAAAGACTGGTAAAGACAAATGATCAGCGAAGGCTGCAGAAAACCATCGCTGATTATAGTTTCGCTTTATGAAATTACATCGCTTGTTCTTCGCCTTCCGCCACTTGATTGGCAGTTGTAAGGTAGAATAAGTCTTTTGGGATTTTATATAAATTAAATTGCGCCTCGCCTCTGTTAACTTGTGCTAATAATGTTGGATGACTTTCATTTGCGCTCACAACATAAGGTAGCTTTAAGGCTGCACGCTGTGATTTTATATTTTCAATTCGAATACGGAGAAATACCGTATGGAAATTATAATCAAAAAATAGTTCATTCAAAAAAAGCATTTTTGCTTTTTGGTTATAACCTAAACCTTGATAAGGGAGTCCGATCCACGTTCCTATAAAGCCTGCACCATCCTCCACATCATGAATGCTAATGGTGCCGATCGGTTGACCCCAATCATCAGTAATTGTCCTTGAAATAGCGAGTCCCTTCGCTTCTTCTTCAATCAGTTGTTTTGTCATAAACCAATATTCATCAGCAGATGTGGCTTTTTGACGGACAAAAGGGAATACAGAAGGGTGTGATAATAGCTCATAGAGCTCTGTACATTCATGTAGGTCTCGATGTTTAAGCATACGAAACGCCTCCTTTACTAGGGTAGTTAAAACAATTCCTTTAAAACATAAAGAAGAAAACTAAAATTCGTACTGGAATTAAAACCCAAAGAACTAGACGTTCAAACTATGATAACCATAATCTCCCGCTGTCTTACTGATTTTTCGACCATACCGAAAAAAGGCTAGTTTTTTTAATATAATATAACAATCACACTGCTTTATGCAATCATTTTCCTCGCTAAAACAAAAAATAAGTTTTTGTGACTGAAAATTCTGAAAAATAGGTAATCGGGTAGATAGTTAAAAACTGTTAATGTATAATTTTGTAGAGTATTAAGTCTATAATATCAATTTTTGAATAAAATAGTGTTTCTTTAGGATTATTTTATTTCTTTAAAAGAGGTAAAATATCAAAAATTACCCTAAAAAGGATATAAATTTTCCAATTCGAGAAGGGTAGTTCTTTTAAATTATGTTATAATAGTAGTATTGATTTTTTTGTATGAACAAAAACTATATTACTATTAACGACTTATGGGGTGGCAGCATGAAATATCTTTTAAGCGAAGTCTTATTTAATGAATTATTTTTTGGAAAAGATTTTGTCTTTTTAATGAAAAAAGTGGGAGACGATTATCAATATATTCGCTTAAATCAAGCAGCTAGAGCTTTGTTTCCACAAGAGGCGAATGGGAAAATGCTTTCTTCCCTTACCCAAAGTCGTAGTTTCACTACAATTCAAGAAAATTACAATCAAGCGATTATAATGCGTAGTCAAGTTGATTATGTGGATTATGCCTATTATAAATCAGAGGTTCGTAAATACGAGACATCTGTTCGTCCGCTTAAACATAATAAAGAAGACTATATTTTAGCTATAACTAAAGAGATTCTCTATGATCGTAGCATCGAAGATAAGTTTTTGTTTCTGCGTTCAATGTTTGATCATGCCTTCTTTTCGACAGTCATCTTATCAGCTGAAGGGACTATTTATGAAGTGAATGCCAGCTTTACAAAAGACTTTGAATTAGATACTGAAACAGTTAAACAGCATCTATTCATTGATCTACCGATTGTTCCTAAAGATGAAGTAGAAAATATACAGAACTATTTACAAAAAGCAGCTATGGGCGAAAATATTGGCGAAAAACTCATTAAGCTTCATACACTGGATAAAAAAGAGCGCAAGTATTTAGTTTCACTATCCCCAGTTATGCAGGGGGATAACTCTTTTGCTATTTTTCTTATCATGCAGGATTTCACACAATTCACCGAACAAAAGGCAGAGTTACGCTCAAAATCTCATGGTTTAGAGGTGTTTAAGGCTGCACTCAATTCTGCAGCTTCCATTGCTGTTCTAGATAGAAATGCAAAAATTTTAGAAGTAAATGATTTGTTTTTAAATGCAACAGGCTTCATTGCAGAAGAGCTAATAGGTCAATCTTCCTTAGAATTAATCGAGCCTCGTAACGATACAGAAGAGTTAGTACAAATACTTAGGACGGGGAGTGTTTGGAGAGGGGAGTTATGCTATCGTACAAAATTCCATGCTGATTGCTGGGTAGAGACAACTATAGTTCCATTGAAAAATGAATTTGGCGAAACAGAACAATATTTATCCATTAACTATAATATTACGGACAAGAAAAGAATGTTAACGGAATTGAAAAATATTGAACGAACATTCCGTCTCATTACAGAAAATACAAATGATTTAATTGTCATAACGAACGAAGATGGCATCATTATTTATGCCTCGCCTTCTTATGAGATGTATTTAGGCTACGAAAATGTAGAATTACAAGGTCAGTTTTACAATAATATTGTAGATGAACAAAGTAAGAAGGCTTGGCAAACGTTTCTAAATAATTTTTCGGGTCTAACAGAAACACAATTTGAGCTTCTACTAAAGGCGAAGGACGGTACGCCTGTTTGGACTGAAGGAAACGTAACAGTTGTTCATGATCCAAAGCGTGAAAAAGTATCACAAATTATGATGGTATCTCGAGAGATTACTCATCGTAAGGAACGAGAGAATGATCTATTATATTTAGCCTATCACGATACATTAACACAATTACCAAATCGCCGTTTTTTAAACAAGGAGTTCCCGAAAATATTGGCAGAAGCAAAAGAACATAATGAGTGTTTAGCTATACTCTATATCGATGGGGATGACTTTAAGACTGTAAATGATCAGCATGGCCATGACACGGGGGATGATTTTATCCGAAAGTTTGGTCAAGTATTAATCACCGCGGTACGTAACCACGATTTAGTGATTCGAATGGGTGGTGATGAATTCGTTGTCGTCTTAACAGATTTAACTAGGGATGGTAAGACGAGGCATACTCAAATGATGGATATTATAAATCGCATTCGTAATGAACTGAAAAAAGGTTGGACGATTGAAAAACATCACTTTGCACCAACAGCGTCCATTGGTATCGCTTATTATCCGGATCACGGTCAAACATTAAATGGATTGCTAGAATTAGCAGATCAAGCTTTATATAAAGCGAAGGAAATCGGGAAAAATAATCACTATATTACTGACATTTAATCAACTATGCCTCGGCAACAACACAAGGGCCGACTCAATGTCGGTCATTTCGGTAATGACTGGCGTTTTTAGCGATGCTGGTCAATTAGCCGTTATCGCATGGATACAATGATTTCTCCTTAGAATTTTAAAAAAAGTCTGTATTACAAGTAGTTGCTTGTGGTACAGACTTTTTGTTTGATGGTATGCTATAACCGGATTAAGGAAAAAACCTTATCGTTAATTTGGAATAGAAGGTGATGTAATGCCGAAAAAAATACTTTTGGTGGAAGATGAGAAGCATATCGCTCGTTTTGTAGAACTAGAATTAAAACATGAAGGCTATGATGTATTAGTCGCTTTTGATGGACGTGAAGGACTTGAACTAGCTTCATCTGATAATTTTGATGTGTTGTTATTAGATGTAATGCTTCCGGGTATAAATGGAATTGAAATTTGTCGTCGAATACGCACGCAATCGAAAGTACCTATTATATTGTTAACGGCACGAGATGCTGTGATGGATCGTGTAGCTGGCTTAGATGCTGGTGCAGATGACTACATAGTAAAACCATTCGCTATTGAAGAACTATTAGCTAGAATTCGTACTATTTTACGTCGGGTGACACCGGATGAAAAAATGGAGAAATCATTACATTTTCGAGATATCGAAATGGATATCGCGGCATATGAAGTTTTTGTACAAGGGAATAAGCTTGATTTAACGAAAACAGAATATGATCTACTAAAACTATTAATAGAACATAAAAACAAAGTTTGTACACGGGAGCTAATTTTAACCTCCGTATGGGGGTATGATACGGATATAGAGACAAATGTCGTAGATGTATATATTCGGCATTTGCGAACGAAACTACCGGGTGATACGAATGCCTATATTGAAACCGTTCGTGGGGTTGGGTATGTGATGCGTGAATGAAAAAATGGAGAGATTATTTAGTCAATCAGTCATTACAAAGAAAATGGATGCTAACTTCTAGTGCTGTTATATTTTTTAGCTATACTATTATATGTATTGTCGTATATATTTCACTTCATACATGGCTATCAAATGACGAGGCAAGTAAAATCAAACGGACAAGCGATGATTTGGTGTATTTTTTAGAGTCACAAGGACCTAATCTTACCATTCAGGAAATTCAACAAAATAAAGGTCTTATAGATTCTATTGCCGATCGTGATCAAACGATTAGAATGTTTAATTTAGATGGCGATCAGATTCTTCGTATTAATAATACTTCCCAGGCTGCACCTCTTTCCTCAATGGGGGAAATTATTGATATGACAATTGATAAAAAAGATGTCATTGTCATTAATGAACCGATTCAACTTGGTTTCTTTCATGGATATATTCAGGTGATTCATCCTTTATCGAAGTTCCAGTCTTTGATGCATTATTTATTGACGACAATGCTAATAGCGGGCTTAGGAGCATTATTGTTATCAGCATCTATTGGTTTTTATCTTGCAAATTATTTGATGAAACCATTACGGGCGTTACGTTCATCGATGAAAACCGTTATGGATAAAGGATTTAATGAACCGATTCAACTAACTTACACGTCTCATGATGAGATAGGTGATTTATTGAAAATGTACAATACGATGATGAATGAATTGCAAATATCATTTGCACAGCAGCAACAATTTGTTGCAGATGCCTCTCACGAATTACGAACGCCTATTCAGGCAATTGAAGGGCATCTATCCCTTTTGAAAAGATGGGGGAAGGATGATCCTGAAATTTTAGAGGAATCTATTAATACTTCGCTAACGGAAATTGCACGAATGCGAAAAATGATCGAAGAATTACTAGAACTTGCTCGTCGTGAGGAAAAAGATATCGATAGTGAGGCTGATGCAGTAGCTGTTATAGAAGCGGTAATCGAAGAGACGAGACTCTTTCACCCAAAAGCTCGAATAACACTGTCGAAAAATGAGGAAATAGGGCGGATATTTATAACAGAAAATGCACTTAGCCAAATTGTTCGTAATATAATAGAAAATGCTATTCGTTATTGTGAAATAGTTCCTGAAATTCAAATTTCACTTGCTGTTTCCGAGAAGGAAGTATTGTTAAAAGTGGAAGATAATGGGATTGGAATAGCGAAAGAAAATATTCCATTCATTTTTGATCGCTTTTATCGGGTCGACGAGGCAAGGAATCGTCAAATCGGAGGAACAGGCTTAGGGCTTAGTATTACAAAAATGTTACTTGAAAAATACAATGGCTCTGTAGAAGTCAAGAGTGAGAAAAATGTTGGAACCGTTTTCTTCATGAAATTCCCTTTGAAAAATTGAGAAAAATACACGCTTTATTTCATTATTCTATCCTTTGGGAAAAAAATTGCTTAATTTGCTAAAAAGAGTTGTATTTTTTGTGAAGAGTAGTAAGATTGAGATGGAAAAAACGTTCTTTAAATAATGGATGAGAAGTCAAACATCCTTTAAAAGAACGGAAAATTATTATATAATTAATTGTAATTTAATTAATGGAACTGCCGAAAGGCAAAATTTGGAGGTCATTTTTCATGTCGAACAACGTTACAACTGTAAGTTCTCCATGGTCAGCTTTTTCTGGTCCTAACCTAGGATATGTGATGGAGCAATACGACTTATTCTTACAGTCTCCTGAAGAAGTAGAACCGGAGTTAGTATTATTATTCCAACAATTTGGTGCACCAGTAGTAGTAGAAGGTGAAGTAGCTGTAGCTAGTAATGCAGCAGCTCCTGCTGGCGATTACAAGAAAGTGTTAGCAGCTGTGAAATTAGCAGATGCAATCCGTACAAACGGTCATTTAGCGGCAGATATTTATCCTTTGAAAAACCGTGAACTACAAACAGCTCAAATTGAAGAAAGCGCGTTCAACTTAAGCGCTGCAGATTTAGCTGAAATTCCTGCAGCTGTCTTCTTCAAAGATGTGCCAGCAAACGTGAAAAATGGTAAGGATGCAATCGATTACTTAAAATCTGTTTATACAGATAAAGTAGCATTTGAATATAATCACGTAGTAGCAACTGAAGAACGTGATTGGATTCAAGCACAAATTGAAACAGCTTCATTTAAACAAGCATTAGCTTCTGATGAGAAAAAAGCTTTATTAGACCGTTTAACTCGTGTTGAAAACTTCGAGAAGTTTATTCATAAAACTTTTGTAGGTCAAAAGCGTTTCTCTGGTGAAGGTTTAGATACTCAAATCGTCCTATTCGATGAAATTTTGAAAACAGCTGAAACAAATAGCGTTAAAAATGTACGTATTGGTATGGCCCACCGTGGTCGTTTAAATGTGTTAACACACATTTTAAATAAACCATATGACATGATGTTCTCTGATTTCGCACATGTTTCTAATGAATTATTTATGCCAGAAGATGGTCGCCTTGAAATTACTAAAGGCTGGACTGGTGATGTAAAATACCACATGGGTGCTTCTTACAACCGCGAATCTGGTATGAATGTTAAACTTGCTTACAACCCTTCTCACTTAGAAGTAGGAAATCCTGTTGTTTTAGGTACTGCACGTGCTGCACAAGATGACACTTCTAAACCAGGGCAAGCTATTCATAACCGCACAAAAGGATTAGGAATTCTTGTGCATGGTGATGCTGCGTTCCCAGGTCAAGGGATCGTAACAGAAGTATTAAACTTTGCAAAAACTGAAGGGTTCACTACTGGTGGTACAATCCACATCATTGCTAACAACATGATTGGATTTACAACTGAACTACAAGACTCTCGCTCATCTGTATATTCTTCTGACCCTGCAAAAGGTTATGAAGTACCAGTTGTGCATGTAAATGCAGATAGCCCTGAATCTGTAGTTTTAGTTGGTCGTTTCGCAGCTAGCTACCGTCAAAAATTCGGTAAAGATATTATCGTTGACCTTCTTGGTTACCGTCGTCATGGTCATAATGAAACGGATGACCCAACTGTAACAAACCCTGAAACGTATAAATTAGTTTCTAAACATGAACCTGTCCGTTCTTTATACGGTGCTCAATTAGCAGCTGAAGGTGTAGTTTCTGCTGATGAAGTAGCAGCTTTAGATAAAGCTATTTATGCAGAAATGCAAGCAGCTTATGATCATGTAAGAGAAATGGCAGATAAAGATGAACATAAACATTTAGAAATGCCAGAAGAATTAAAAGTAGAATTCCCACAAATTGATACAGCAGTTGGTGCGGAACGTTTAGAAAAAATAAATGAAGAGCTTTTAGTGTTTGAAGAAAACTTTGAACCACAGAAAAAGCTTGGCAAAATTTTAGAAAAACGCCGTGATGCATTTGCTTCTGCAAAAATCGACTGGGGTCATGCAGAAACTTTAGCTTATGCAACAATTATTCAAGATGGCACACCAGTACGATTTACAGGTCAAGATGCACAACGTGGTACGTTCTCTCAACGTCACCTAGTGTTACATGACAAAAACAATGGTAATTTATTCACGCCACTTCACCATATTTCAGGTGCAAATGCATCATTTTCAGTACACAACTCTCCACTTACAGAAGCTGGGGTAGTAGGCTTTGAATATGGTTACAATATAGAAAACGACCATGTATTATCAGTATGGGAAGCTCAATTTGGTGACTTTGCTAACATGGCACAAGTTATGTTCGATAACTATATTTCAGGTGCACGTGCTAAATGGGGTCAAAAATCTGGTTTAGTAATTCTTTTACCACATGGTTATGAAGGTCAAGGTCCAGAACACTCTTCAAGCCGTATGGAACGTTACTTACAAATGTCAGCTGAAAATAACTGGTTCGTAGCAAACTGTTCAAACGCAGGTAACTACTACCACTTATTACGTCGTCAAGCAGCATTATTAGGTACTGAAGGCGTTCGTCCACTTGTGGTTGTATCACCTAAGTACTTACTTCGTCACCCATTAGCTGCAGCAAATGCTGATCAATTAGCAAATGGTTCATTCCAAGAAGTAATTGAACAACCAGGCCTAGGTTCAAAACCAGAAGCTGTAGAGCGCATTGTTTTAGGTTCAGGTAAAGTCATGATCGACATCGCAGACCGTATTAAAGACGGTGAAGGCTTCGATCACCTACACATTACTCGTGTAGAACAACTTTACCCATTCCCAAAAGAGCAAGTTGCTGGTATTATTGCTAAGTATCCTAATGTAAAAGAAATTGTTTGGGTACAAGAAGAGCCTAAAAACCAAGGTTCTTGGAATTATGCATTAGAAACATTACACGACCTTTCAGAAGGTAAAAAGCTACGTTATGTAGGCCGTCCTGCAATGAGCTCAACTTCTGAAGGTGATGCAGATTCTCATAAAGCAGCTCAAGCCGCACTTGTAGAAGAAGCAGTTGCTGAGCCTGTAAAGGTTAAATAATCATATATTAAATATTTTTGAGAGCCGGGCTACTTGCTTAGGCAGTAGCCCATTGATGTGCACCAATGCACGTTAATTAAAGGAGGAAATGAAAGTGGCTGAAATTAAAGTCCCTGAATTAGCAGAATCGATTACAGAAGGTAGTATCGCACAGTGGGTAAAAAAAGTGGGCGATCGCGTTGAAAAGGGTGAATTCATCGTTGAACTTGAAACAGATAAAGTAAACGCTGAAATCATCTCTGAAGAAGCAGGAGTTTTAACTCAAATTTTAGCTGAAGAAGGCGATACTGTACTTGTAGGTCAAGTAATCGCAGTTGTAGAAGCTGGCGAAGGTGCAGCACCTGCTCCAGTTGCAGCAGCTCCAGTTGAGGCAGCTCCAGCTCCAGCAGCACCTGCTCCAGTTGCAGCAGCTCCAGTTGTAGTAGAAACTTCTGGTGAGCGTGTAATCGCGTCTCCAGCAGCACGTAAACTTGCTCGTGAAAAAGGTATTGACCTTGCTGCTGTATCTCCAGTAGATCCACAAGGCCGTGTACGTGTACAAGACGTTGCAGCTCATGGTACAGCTCCAGTAGCAGCACCACAAGCAGCTCCAGCAGCACCTAAAGCAGTAGCAGCTGTTGATGAATCACGTGTGACAATTGAAAAAATGAGCCGTCGTCGCCAAACAATTGCAAAACGCTTACTTGAAGTAAAACAATCTACAGCAATGTTAACAACATTTAACGAAGTAGATATGACAAACGTTATGGCTTTACGTTCTCGTAAAAAAGACCAATTCTTCGAGTCAACTGGCTCTAAACTTGGTTTCATGTCATTCTTCACAAAAGCTGTAGTTGCAGCACTTAAAAAATACCCATATGTGAATGCACAAATCTCTGGCGATGAAATTCACTTAAACAACTTCTTTGATATCGGTGTAGCTGTATCAACAGAAGAAGGTTTAGTAGTACCAGTAGTACGTGACGCTGACCGCAAAAACTTTGCTGAAATTGAAGATTCAATTGCAGACCTAGCTAAAAAAGCACGCGACAAAAAATTAGGTTTAGCAGATCTTTCAGGTGGCTCATTCACAATTACAAATGGTGGTGTATTCGGTTCATTAATGTCTACACCTATCATGAATGGTACACAAGCTGGTATCCTTGGTATGCACTCAATCAAAAAACGTCCAGTTGAAGTGAATGGTGAAGTAGAAATTCGCCCAATGATGTACTTAGCACTTTCTTATGACCACCGTATTATCGATGGTAAAGATTCTGTAGGCTTCCTTAAAACTGTTAAAGAACTACTTGAAAACCCAGAAGATTTATTATTAAATTCTTAATTCCTGAGTTTCTTAAAACCTTGCGAACATCGTTTCGCAAGGTTTTTTTGCTTTTTATGAAGCATTTGTGGGAGGGAAGGATAAAAGAGCCAAAGTGACGGATAAAGCAAGCGAAGCGACCGAAAGAAGAGCTGAGATCGTTTGTGAAAGTTTCACAGTAAAAATGCGTATAGTGCAAATGGTGTTATCTTTACAGTTCAACAATTTCTTTTGAATTACTATAAAATAATTTAAATATTAATTATTTGCTTGATTTCTGAAAAATCAGTTCTTTGTCGCGTGTGTTACAAGCGTATCCACGTATATAAGTTGGTTGGAGTACGTACAATGGAGCATGGGCGATTTTACGGACTTTCTCGACAAAACATTCGAATAAATCATTTTCGACTTTGCAAAAGTATATATATGTCTTTAAAAGGCTAAAAAACCCTAATATTGTAATTAATCAGAAAAGTAATAAAATTGTCTTGACGAAAATATTGTTTTTATAGTAGTATCTTAATATCAATTAAATATACAAACCTCACATTTATCCTATTGTGAGGTAGAGGCGCGGTATTTATTAGTTCATTGTTGAGTATAAGCAAGCGAAGACGCAATGGAGAAGGAACTATCGCCGAAGTATAAAAGGAGCTCGTACTTTTATGCTGGGTCTGCAGTGAATAAGTGCAGGACTGTCCTAGTGAATTATTTTCCAGGTTTACTAGGTTGTGCTATCTCGGAATGATGGAATTTTAGTGAGGATTTGGGCAACTGTTAAAAAAGTAAGACCTAAGTTCAGTACTTAGGTCTTTTTTGGTACAGTTGTCTTATTTTTTTACAGAAAAGGGGAATGTTACATGAAAAGAAAATGGTTAGTATTAATGTTGACCGTAATGACAGCAATCTTGCTAGCAGCTTGTGGTGCTAGTGACAAGAAGGAGACGACATCGTCTAGTAATGGCAGTGCAAGTACTGATAAGAAAGAAGAAAGCGGCCAATTCCGAATCGGGATGGAGGCGGGCTATGCTCCGTTTAACTGGACGCAGCAAAGTGATGCAAATGGCGCGGTAAAAATTGCCGATAATGCAGAATATGCAGGCGGTTATGATGTACAAATGGCGAAAAAAATAGCTGAAGGCTTAGGAAAAGAATTAGTCATCGTAAAATTGGAATGGGATGGCTTAGTACCAGCTCTACAATCAAATAAAATAGATGCAATCATAGCAGGTATGTCACCTACTGCAGAGCGCAAGCAGACAATCGACTTCACTGACAATTACTATACATCTGATTTTGTAATGGTTGTTAAAAAAGGTAGTAAATATGAAAATGCAACATCTATTCAAGATTTCTCAGGTGCAAAAATTACTTCACAATTAAATACATCTAACTACACTGTTATTGATCAAATCAAAGGTGTAAAAAAACAAACAGCAATGGATAGCTTCCCAGCAATGCGTGTAGCAGTAGAAGCTGGAAAAATTGACGGCTATGTAGCAGAACGTCCAGAAGGTATTTCCGCTGCTGCTACAAATGATAAATTCACATATGTAAAGTTTGAAAAAGGCTTTGATACAGATGTTTCTAATACATCTATTGCAGTTGGTTTACGTAAAGGTGATGCTGAGCTTGAAAAAATCAATGAAATCTTAAAAGGTATTTCAGAAGATGATCGTCAAAAAATTATGGAAGAAGCAATCCACCACCAACCAGCAGCACAATAACAAGAATGCACGGGCTAACTATTAGCCCGTGCATTCCATAACATCTCATTTAATAACAATCACAAAAAAATAATAATGTCTTAGCTAATAGTTTCATAAAATTAAAGAAACAGAAGCCCAATGAAAGTGGTTGATAGCTAAGAGACAACAGTAACGAAAAAGCAACACGACGTTGTTAGGAGGTACATCATGAGTCTTGATTGGATTATTTCTATTGTTGAGAACAACTGGCAAATGTTTTTACGAGGTGCTTATTATACATTACTTATTTCAATTAGTAGTACAATTATTGGTGCACTTATCGGATTTTTCATCGGAATTATGCATACCATAAAGGTTCGCAAAAAAGGTGTAAATTTCTATAGCTTAAAGCTCATTAATTTTTTACTAACATGCTATGTCGAATTCTTCCGTGGTACACCAATGATTGTACAAGCAATGGTTGTATTTTACGGATTAGATATAGCATTTGGCATTGATATGCACTTTATTACGGCAGGTATTTTAGTTGTTTCACTAAATACAGGTGCTTATATGGCAGAAATCGTACGAGGTGGAATTGTTTCCATTGATCAAGGGCAGTACGAGGCTGCATCGGCTATTGGCATGAATCATGTTCAAATCATGCTACATGTTGTATTACCACAAGTTGCCCGAAATATATTGCCGGCAACAGGTAACCAATTAATTATGAACATTAAAGATACAGCAGTTTTAAACGTTATTGGGGTTACAGAATTATTTTTCCAAACAAAGTCGATTGCGGGTAATAACTTCCGCTATTTCGAATCCTTCTTTATAGCATGTATCCTATATTTCGTCATGACATTCACAGCATCAAGAATTTTACTGTATATTGAAAAGCGACTGGATGGACCAGATGCCTACAAAAAACAACAGAAAGAAGCAGTATAGGGGGATGAGCAAATGACAGTTATTAAAATAGAGCATTTAAGTAAATCATTTGGTCGTAACCAAGTGTTGAAGGATGTAAATTTTCAAGTAGAAAAGGGTGAGGTTGTCTGCTTAATCGGTTCTTCTGGATCTGGTAAATCAACACTACTACGCTGCATTAATTTACTGGAAACACCAAGTGGCGGTCAAATTTTTTATAAAGATGAAAACATTTTAGACGATAAACATAATATCCAAGAGTACCGAACACATTTAGGCATGGTATTCCAGCAATTTAACTTATTCAATAATCATAATGTGCTAAAAAATTGCACAGTTGGTCAAATGAAAGTATTAAAGCGTTCGAAGGCAGAAGCGGATGAAGTGGCACTAAAATATTTACAAATTGTTGGTATGGATCAATACGTCAATGCGAAGCCTCGGCAACTATCTGGCGGTCAAAAACAGCGTGTAGCGATTGCACGAGCATTGTCAATGAGCCCAGATGTAATGCTGTTTGATGAACCGACGTCAGCTCTCGATCCAGAAATGGTTGGAGAAGTATTAAAGGTAATGCGTCAGTTAGCGGATTCTGGAAATACGATGTTAATCGTTACACATGAAATGGAATTTGCTAAAGAAGTAGCCGATCGTGTAGTCTTTATGGATAAAGGTGTTATTGTAGAGGATGGCCCTCCAACTCAGGTTTTAGTAAACCCTCAGCATGAACGGACAAAAGCGTTTTTAAAACGGACATTAAGATAAAAAAGTTTACACGTTTGGTAATGAATAACTAAAAAAGTGAGTCCAAACGAATTTTATTAATAGTCAATATATAATGTGTAACAATTAAGCTGAACTAAATTAGTTCAGCTTTTATTTGTGATTAAGATATAATCTGGGCCACTCCAATTTAACGGTACAGTCAACTCTAGGAACTTTCTTCTACTGATAGCCTCAATTTTAGGCAGTTAAGGGGGTAGGACTTTGAAAAAATTATGTATTCTATTTACCGTAATTAGTGTTCTATTACTTGGATGTTCGCAAGAAAAAAGCTATAACGTATGGGTTGATTCATCAACACAAAGTCAAGAAACTATTGATTCAGCGATAAAAAGGCTTTCTAAAGCCGGGGTTGATTTCATTATTGATGAAAATGGTAGTGTCTTAGTAAATGAAAAAGAGATGGATAAGGCTGTAATGTGCTGTTCTTAAGCTGAAGGGGACTCTTTTTCGAAAAGGATAATGCCTTTTTTATAATTATTATGCACTTTATTGAAACGAAAACCACGAAATGGTTTTAGGAAGCAAAAGTTCAGTGATGCTAACATTGTAACTTAAACTTTCAAGTCTCCAAACAGAATATCGAAGTAAAGTGGCAAGGGCGACTGATGAGCTTGTTCACTGCAGTCCGTATAATAAAAATAAAAACGTACACTACTAAAATTGAATTTAGTAATGTACATTTTTAATTTTTTACTGAGTTATTTTCTAGAATTCCATTCTGCGTATAAAATAAAACAAATTGCAAATGCAACGGCCAGGATAAAAAACCATTGCGGTACACCACCAAAGCTCATGTTAACACCTCGAAGTAAAATTTTTTATTAATTTTCTCCATTCATTTAGACTCCCAACTCTGCATGTATTGGGATGAGAGCTACAGTGAAATATCTACTGAATGAAGACATGTCCTCAGACGCATTGTTTATCTGTGCGACAGCACCTATTACATCAATACGAAATTGATATGGTTAAAAAAATGGATAGTTAGGGAGAAAATATGGTCATCTATGGTTTTTTTCTCCACAAGCGTACAAAAATATTATAAAATAAGCTGTATACATTAGCTTCGTGCTAGTAAAGAGAGGTAGAGAGATTATGTTACATTTAAAATGGAAAGATGCTCCAACAGTACGCACAGTTACTTGTAAGCATACAAATGCATCAAAATATTTAGTGTCAAACGTATTAACAGTAGGGCAACAATATGATGTGAAAAACGAAACAGAAGAGTTCGTTTTTATTATCGATAACACTGGTAATATTGGTGGCTACTATAAAGATTATTTTGAATAAGCAAATCAATTTCGCCTTGGCGTAATTGATTCCGGATTTTCATTCAATAGGTTTGAATGAAAACCAAAGGGTGGTTCAGATGATTTCTGAGCCACCCTTTTTTGTTGATAAAACGGAATCATCCATGCTTAAAGGTTTTTAATTCAGCAACTTCTTGTAGATGCTCTTTTTCCTGCTCAGTAGCTGTATGAAGGGCGAAGACATCTTGGATAGCTGACTTCAGCTCATGCTGTGTTTCTTTGAATTTTGATACTTGCTGTGCAAAGGAAGGGCTCGTAAAACGATCATTTGCACGAGATAATTTTTCCTCTAGCTGCGCGTAGCGATGATCCATATGCATAGACAACATCATAGCTAACTGATTTTTCCAAAGTGGAATAAGGGTAACGATTGAAAATTCTATTTTTTCCGCTAGTGTTTGATTGGATTGTTGGATCATGCGTATTTGTGGCGCAGTTTGTAAGGCAACTTGCTGAGAAAGTTGTAGGTCATAAATACGTTGATCTAGACGTTCGATTTGAGCGGCAAAATCATTGAGCTGCTGGACAGCTAGTGGCTGTTTTGATGCCTGTACACTTGTCACTTTTTCTGGAAGTTCAACTTCAATGGCTTGCTGCTTCTTCATTTGTCCAGCTGCAATGGCAGTCGCTAACTCTTCAAAGTATCCTCTATTATGTGCATACAGTTCTTCTAGCATTTCTACATCTTTAAACATTTGAAGCTGTGCACGTTCAAGCTGAACACCAATTCGCTCTACTTGGATACTAGTCCGTTCAAACTCCGTTAATGTTTGCTTAACAGTAGGCTCAATTTTACCAAACATTTTTTTAAAAAAGGACTGTTTTTTTGGTTCTAATGCGTTAGGGTCCACTCGGTCTAATGTATGCATTAACGAGTCTAACATTTGGCCAATTTTTGTGACGTCTTTCTGTTTTACTTGTGCAAGCATTCGATCAGCAAATTGAGAAAGTGATCGCTGTGAATCTTGCCCTAAGGACAGGACTGATTCGAAGTTAGTTAGGTCAAGCTGGCTAGCATATAAAAGTGCACGACTTTGTGCAAGTGGCGATAGCGTTTCATACGTCGCCATCGCCTCATTATTTGTAGTTTCTAAATAAGATTGCACAAGAGGGGAAATACCTTGTATTGTATTTAGTTGAAATGCGTGATCATTTGCCGTCACTTATCATCGCCTCGCCACTCCAATTGTTCTTTTCGTCGTATATTGGAACGATTCGCAAATTCGATTTCCATTTGAAGATGGTCGATGTCGTTAGAAAGCGCATCCTTTAAATCAATTTGAATCGTATCATTTAAATCTGTAAGTGTTTCTCTTGTTTTAGATAAGGTAATTTGTATTTCCTTATCTTTCACAGGCTGCCGTGATAACATCGTATATTTATCCGTTAATTCAACAGCGGATGGGAGATGTGCATAAAAAAACTGTTCAACATTATAAAATTTTCGTGGATCTGTTTTAACAATTTTCACGATATTTTTTGAAATACGTGTCATTTCGAGTAATTGCTTAAATGCAGAAACAGAACGTACACGTAAGTAGTTTTGACTTAATGTTTGAATGTTTTTATTGGCTGCTTTAAGTTGAGTTTCAATATGTTTGTATTCTTCTTTTGTTATACCGGCTAATTGTATGAATTTCTTTTTCTGTCTATGTTTCAACAACGTCGTACTTGACGCGTATGTTCCAGCGAACAATAAACTACCAAGTAAGTATCCTGGTGTTGCCGCAAATGCTGCGATAGAAACAGTTGTGAGAGAAATTAAGAGGCTAGCGGTATGTCTAGAGAAAAACTGTCCGACACTGAGCATGTTTCTTCCTCCTAGCATTTAAATATGTCTATCTTCTTATACGAAATAATCGACATAAAGTTTCAATGAAAAAATAAACCTTACATAAATTTTACAGCTATTTGTAAAGTTTCTCAATGATATTACTTTGGAACAGGGAATTTCCTTATCTTTTTAATAGGCACAGTGGAACGAAGTCGGACCAAACAATAATCGACATCGCTAGTTCCAGATACTCATTGAGAGGTTGAAAACTTTAACTATCAAAGATTTTTTATTATTGCATAATCAAATCGTAGCTATTCATATAATTCGCAAATTGTTTGTCTTGCTCCACTTACGTACATATTTTAACATAATGAATTCTCAGTAGTTTGAATGTCATTTTGTGTTAAATGAAATGTTTCATAGCTGATCTTTTGTGAGAGATGAGGATCGAACTTATAAAATAAAGTAGAAATAATAAAATTTTGTTAAAAAATGATAATAAGGGAATTATTAAGTAAAAAAATATTTTTTATATAAAACTATTTACACATAGTGAATATGGTGTTATAAAAAGAGAATGATAATTGTTATCAAATGAATTGATGGAGGCTTTCAAGTGTTTTTTAGATGTAACAAAAAAACGATTGGCTTACTAATGGTTGTTTCAATGCTTTTCTTATTAGTAGGTTGCAATTCAAAAGATGCGTCAAATAAAGATGCAAAAGATGTAACAGAATCAATCAGTATCAAACATGAAATGGGGATGACAAAAGTTCCGACAAATGCTAAAAAGATAGTTGTTTTAGAACTTTCTTTTGTGGATGCTTTACAAGGTGTTGATATTACACCGATTGGTATTGCAGATGATAATAAAACGGACATGATTGAGAAGCTTGTAGGCAAAAAAATAAACTATACTTCTGTTGGTACTCGTGAACAGCCAAACTTGGAAGTTATTAGCTCACTTCAACCAGATTTAATCATTGCGGATGTACAACGTCATAAAAACATTTATGAGGACTTACAAAAAATAGCGCCAACGATTGAATTGAATAGTCGTGAGTCAACATATATAGAAAATATTGATTCATTCAAAACAATTGCGAAAGCTGTAAATAAAGAGGCTGAAGCTGAGAAACGTCTCAAAGAGCACGATAATAAATTGGCTGCTTTAAAAGCTGAATTAGCTGATGAAAAAGGAAAAAGTATTTTAACAGCAGTTGTTCGTGATACCTCTTTCCAAGGACATACGGCTTCTTCTTATGATGGTGAACTTTTAGAGAATTTAGGCTTTGAAATTGCTGCAAAAAGTAATGAAGCTTATGTGGAAATCAACTTAGAGCAACTTTCAACAATCGACCCTGATATTTTAGTGTTAGCGCAGAATGAAGGTAAATTAGTTATTGATGATTGGAAGTCAAATCCTCTTTGGAAAAATTTAAAAGCTGTGAAAGAAAACAAAGTTTTTGTAGTAGATCGCGATTTATGGACTCGTTATCGTGGGGTTATTTCATCTGAAGCAATTGGTGATGACCTTGTTAAACAATTAAAAGATTAATTTCTTTACTAAAAGCGAGAATGTTGATAATACAACATTCTCGCATTACTTATTTTTAGATATGTTTTCAGTTAAAGGTGTGATACAAACAATGGGTTCTAAACGAACATTGAATATATGGGTCGTTGCATTTATAAGTCTATCTTTACTTTTAATTGGTTTATTTTTACACCTCAGTGTTGGTTCGACTATTATGAACATCCATACAATTTTTAATGCAATCTTTCAAATAGATCAGTCAAGAGAAACAACGATTATTCAGACGCTACGCTTACCTCGAACAATACTTACGGTGATGGTAGGGGCTGCATTAGCAGTAGCAGGCGCATTGATGCAAGCTATTACACGAAATGCACTTGCTTCTCCAGAAATCTTTGGTGTCAACGCGGGTGCCTCATTAGCTGTAGCATCTGCTACACTGCTATTTGCAACACTGAGTCCATCAATGACCGTGTATGCAGCGTTTATTGGTGCATTGCTTGGAGGAATAACAGTATATGTATTCGCCTCTGGAAGGAAAATGACACATGTCAAACTAGCACTTGCTGGAACAGCGATTCATCTTTTCTTTTCTTCTATTACACAAGCTATCGTTATTTTAAATGAACGCGCAACCGATGTGCTCTATTGGCTTGTTGGATCTCTGAATGGGAAAGATTGGACACATGTACAAGTTGCATCGCCGTGGATCATTATTGGACTGGCAATTGCCTTTTTACTCTCGCGTTCATTTTCCATATTATCATTGGGAGAAAGTATGGCGTCCAGTTTAGGTGAAAGAGTTCAATTGATTCGCCTAATTGGAGGGTTACTAGTTATTATGTTGGCCGGCTCTTCGGTTGCAGTGGCAGGTCCAATTAGTTTTATTGGTCTAATTGTGCCTCATATTACACGGAAACTTGTCGGTCCGGATTATAGCCGGGTCATCCCATTTTCGGCACTTTTAGGAGCAACTTTATTATTATATGCAGATATTTTATCTCACTTTATCGTATATCCTTATGAGTCACCGGTGGGAATTGTTACTGCTCTGATAGGCGCTTCATTTTTCTTGTATTTAGTAAGGAAGGAGCGACTTATAAAGCAATGATTAGAAAGAAAAAGCCTAATTTACTGATTAGCATCTGTGGAATTATTTTGCTCGCGTTTTCTTTTATTAGTTTAGGAATTGGATCTATATCAATATCACCTATCGATATTTTTAGTGATAATTCTTTTATTTTGTTTAACTATCGTTTACCTCGTATGATTATTGCGATTATTGTGGGAGCATCATTGGCAGTTGCAGGAGCAATTTTACAAATTATATTGAAGAATCCACTAGCTTCTCCGGATGTTGTTGGTGTCACAAAGGGAGCTAGCTTATTTGCAGTTGCTTCTATGATTTTACTACCTAATGCTTTGACAATCATGTTGCCTATATCAGCACTTTTAGGAGCGGTCACTGTAGCAACAATTCTATTAGTTTTTGCTTATAAGCAAGGCGCAAAAACGCACTCCTTTGCTTTAATAGGAATAGCATTAAGCGCGATATGCCAAGCGGGTATTCAATTTTTTATCGTTAAATTCCCTGATAATGTTAATACTACATTGCTTTGGCTTACTGGGAGTTTATGGGGACGTAGCTGGAACGAAATACTGTTCTTAATCCCTTGCATTATTTTGTTACCGATCATGCTATTATTTGCTCGGAAATTAGAGATTTTAGGATTGGGTGATAAGGTGGCGGCAAGCCTAGGTGAAAATGTGCAATTATTACGTTATAGTTTCCTTTCTGTTAGCGTAATTTTAACAGGTGCTTCTGTAGCAGTAGTCGGATCAATAGGCTTCATAGGATTAGTAGTTCCACATCTTTCTAAAAGGCTTGTTGATACAAACGCACGTAGATTTTTAACAATGTCAGCTATTTTAGGTGCCTTATTTTTATTAATGGCTGATACGATAGGAAAAGGACTCATGCCACCAGTAGAAATTCCAGCTGGAATCGTTACAGCTCTCATTGGTGCGCCGTATTTTCTTTATTTACTTAGACGTGAAAAAAATAAGTGAAAGGATAATCGACTTTTATGACACAACTATCAGCAAAAGAATTAACACTGACTTATGAAACAAATACGATTATAGATGGAATCAATTTAAACATTCCGAAAGGGAAAATAACGATCATCATTGGGGCGAACGGTTGTGGAAAATCGACAATTCTTCATGCCTTAGGTCGTTTGATGAAGCCTAAACAAGGTAGTGTCTATCTAAATGGGAAAAACATTCATCAATATTCTCCGAAAGAAGTAGCAAAGCAACTTGCCTTTTTAGCGCAGTCACCAGAAATACTGGAAGATTTAACAGTAGAGGAATTATGTCTATACGGACGTCACCCACACAAAAGCTTGTTTGCACGCCATTCAGATAAAGATAAGGCAGTCGTGGAAGAAGCATTAAAAGCTACAAAAATGGATTTATTAAAAGATCGCACATTAGATGCATTATCTGGTGGTCAGAGACAGCGTGCTTGGATTGCTATGGCATTAGCGCAAGAAACAGATATATTACTACTTGATGAGCCAACAACATATTTAGATTTAGCACATCAAATTGAAGTACTTGAATTACTTCGTGCATTAAATCAGAAGCACAAAAACACTATAATAATGGTTCTTCATGACTTAAATCAAGCAGCGAGCTATGCAGATTATTTAATCAGTATAGCGGATGGGGAAATATATCAAGAGGGAACGCCTAATGATATTTTTACAGAAGAAATGATTCAACATGTATTTGGGCTCAATTCAAAAATTATCGAAAGCCCTGTTAATCAAGCCCCCATTTGCATTCCAATAGGTGTTATTTAAATTAAATAGTTTCATTTGAAATAAAAAGATTGAAGCAGTCGTTTTCAATCTTTTTATTTTTTTCTTTTTGAAAAAGCGCCTTTGCTAAGTTTAATCGTAAGGCTTAAAATGCTTTAATTGTTCTGGCGAAAGAGTTGTTCCATTTATTGTATAGTACTCAAATTGCCCTAAACGGTCTTTATCATGAGCAAAATAAATATAGACGACATTTGTTTCATCAGAAAAAATTACATTCACCCAATAACTTGGAAGACCTGCAAAGTGCCAATTACATTCAATAGATTGAATCGCTTTCTCCCGATACGACATATCTTCGATCAAATAGTTTTCGATTCTTTTTTCATATAGACGCTTTTTGATATGTACTGTACAAAATGGTGCAAGCAACATAATGATGATCCCAACAATCATTAATTTTTTCATTCGCCATCTCCCTAAACAGTTCTGCCTAATTTCGTTTCTATTAATTATTATATTGTCTTGTCGATTATAGATAGTCCTTTATATTTCATATAGTCAGTTCTAACTATATGTAGTTTTTTAATTCCATTTGAAAGAGATAAATATTGTTTAATATGATAAACAACATTATAATAGTGTTAATTATATCCAATTCTTGAGATACTTTCATGTAGAAGAAAGGGAGTCTGCCATATGCTAAAGAACACAAACAAGAATGTTGAGATATTGGAAACTAAAATTATTTTAGAGAAATATAAGGAAAATATAGAGTCAATACAAAAATCATTAAGCCAACTAGAGTTGGAAGTTAGTAATTTGCAAAGTGAAGGTTTAGTTGAATTAGAAAAGCTAGCGAACGAATTAAATATGCTACAGCTGCTTTCAACGAGTATAAAATTTAAAGCTAATAGTCTAAACTGTAATAACAATAAAACCATTGTGACATCAATAACTGAATAAAATAGTGATATCAAGTTCACATCCAATTTGAAATAGGTTTATATAATGCTTCATAGATTGTTACATATTCTAAAGGGAGATAGATTCAAGAAGTACGTTATTACTAGCGTGCAATAATAAAGAAGCTAGACTACATAATGACTTAGACTAGTAACAACAGTTTCTAACTGGAAAGAGCATTGGATATATCTAATCTCATGAAGGGAGATTTCCTCAAATTTTGGACCGACAGCAAGGCGCCACACTCACAACGAGTAGTGGCTTTTTATTTTGCATGTTATTGCATCATTAAAAGGGCCACCGAAGGGTAGTGACCCTTAGATAAAATTCATTAGAGGCTTTGAAGTTCATAATTGTCATGTTATGGATTAAATATCTATGATATATGTCAGGTACGTTAATACGAATTATACAAAAACGCTGCACCGATAATAATTAGGAGAATAAATAGAACAACAAGTAGCGCAAATGCTGAACCGTAGCCAGAACCAGATCCACCATTACCATAAGATTGAGACATAATAATTCCCTCCTTTCTGTAATTTATAATATGTATAGTTTTTTATAGGGGGTGAGATATCTATCATAGGTTGTCTTAGAAAAAGATTTAACTTCTTTCCGCGGGTATCTAAATACGCGCGGAAGGAGGGAATACCCGCGGAAGCAAGGTAAATACCAGCGGAAGCGAAGCGAATACCCGCGGAGCAAAGCAATACCCGCGGAAGCGAAGCGAATACCCGCGAAAGCAAGGTGAATACCCGCGGAGCAAAGCAATACCCGCGAAAGCAAGGCAAATACCCGCGGAAGGAAGGTGAATACCCGCGGAGCAAAGCAATACCCGCGAAAGCGAAGCGAATACCCGCGAAAGCAAGGTGAATACCCGCGGAGCAAAGCAATACCCGCTAAAGCAAGGTAGATACCCGCGAAAACTGGCAAGACAATGTGCGTGGAAGTTTACTTTCCCAATTCATTGTAAGTAGATAAATAATTAACAATGACTAAGCATTTATTATTTGCACGAGTCAACAAATTGTACAAGATTCTCATACTATTCTCCTTATGAGTGACATCCGCTAGAGGTTTTGGACAAACGTATGTTGGTCACTCAGTCGTGTGTTGTTAACATCGCTGACGCCCGACTAACGCTTCACTTTCGCTAAGTAAATCACTTACTGAAGGAAGTTAAATTATTTTGTTCAGTATTAGTCCATATTGGCAGGAACTTTTGGGCATGTAGCTGAAGATAATATTATTGTATGTATTAGTAAGTTTTGTGATCGCGAATAGTATAAGCAGTATACATACAAAAGAGGTTCATTTCTTCACTTTTTTTGTAACTAAATCCAACTGTAATATCAAAAAGTCTAATTTGAAGGAGACCAAAGTTATGAAAATATCGAAGGGAGTAGAAATGCTCCATATTGAATTTCAAGAACATATTATTCATCCAACTCTTTTATGGGATCAAGAAATGGCTGTTTTAATAGATACTGGATTCCCCGGACAAATGGAAGATTTACGCGTGGCTATGGAAAAGGTCGGAGTGCCGTTGGATAAGCTAAAAGTTGTCATTTTGACGCATCAAGATATTGATCATATAGGTAGTCTTCCTGATATATTACAGCAGTATGGAAATACTATTAAAGTATATGCTCATGAATTGGATAAGCCTTATATTCAAGGGGATTTAACTTTGTTGAAGGATGGGCACCTAAAGAATCTACCAAAGGGCAAGGTTGATGATATTTTGAAAGATGGTCAAGAATTACCGTATTGCGGTGGGATTCGCATTATTCATACGCCAGGGCATACTCCTGGCCATATCAGCTTGTATTTGGAAGAAAGTAAAACACTAATTGCTGGAGATTCGATGTACTGTGTAAACGGAATAATTGGGGGAATTCATATACCGACTGCACTTGATATAGATGAAGCCCGAAACTCTTTGAAGAAATACCTAGAACTCGACATTGAATCTGTGATTTGTTACCATGGAGGACTGAGTATGGATAATATTAATGAGCAGATTCAAAAAGTAATTTCAGAACCTTAGTAAATTAATTCGTAAAAAGGCCACTATATATACTTGAGGAGTATAGTGTGATAAGAAGGGAAGTACAAAACTATGGATTTCGAAACTGTTATGCAGGAGCTTGAAGCCCTCGGTAAGGAACGAACTAAAAAAATGTATATATCCAATGGTGCGCATGAGCCTCTTTTTGGTGTTGCTACAGGTGCTATGAAACCCATTGCAAAGAAAATAAAAAAAAATCAACAATTAGCTGAAGAGCTTTATGCTACAGGTAACTATGATGCAATGTATTTTGCAGGCATTATTGCAGACCCAAAAGCAATGACTGAATCGGATTTTGATCGTTGGATAGATGGAGCGTATTTTTATATGCTATCTGATTATGTAGTGGCAGTAACATTATCAGAGTCAGATATTGCCCAAGATGTTGCTGATAAATGGATTGCAAGCGGTGACGAGCTAAAAGTGTCAGCGGGTTGGAGTTGCTATTGCTGGCTTTTAGGGAATCGCAAAGACAATGAATTTTCCGAAAGCAAGATTTCCAATATGCTCGATATGGTGAAAAATTCTATTCATGATGCACCAGGAAGAACAAAATCTGCTATGAATAATTTCCTATCCACAGTGGGGATTTCGTATTTGCCACTACATGAAAAGGCGATCGAGACCGCAAAGGAAACAGGGGTAGTTGAACTCAAAAGGGGCAACAAAAAAACAAGTTTTTTAAATGCTTACGAAAATATTCAAAAAGAAATGGATAGAGGAAGAATCGGTTTCAAACGCAAGTATGTAAGGTGTTAATATTAGCTTTGCATCAATCCAAACGAATAACATCCTAAGTCACATCTATCAAGGTGTGGCTTTTAATTTTGCCTGCAAAGTCAGATAAATGGATCGAATTAACTTTGCTTATTGAGCTAAAAATTGTAAAGGACTAAAAGTATTGAGAGCGTTCCGTGCTATTCTATAACTTACAGAAAGAACATGATAGTCTTTCGCAATCAAGAAGTAGTAGACCTAATTTTTTTGTAATAGTTGAAATAGCGCCATTTACCACAGTAAATCAATGCGGAAGTGTCCTATATGCGCCTACGATTGCATACAGTGTTTGGAAGCAAACATTTGAAAGGATGTGGAAGCAAATGAAAGTAACGGTTAAAGAATGGCGTGTAATGTCTGATCACAACAAACAATTACTTTTAAATGCGGTGGCGACTAAATAAAACATAAATAAAAAGAAGAATGAGAACATGCAGCAGCAAATACAACAAGTAATAGAAATAGCAATTTGGTCTAGAAAGTAATAACAATGTTTATAGTATATCTGCACAAATAATCAATTAAGAGTTGTCCAATAGGCAACATCTCATTTAATGGATAAATTTAATGAAATCACTCTTTAAGGTGATATCCCTTCATATAGCTGCGAAAATTTGAGACTCAATCATTTAAATGACGTGTTAATATCCCAATAAAACGAATAAGGTCAAATAAAAAAACAAAGCTTAAGCTTTGTTTTTTTGTCTATTGCTTATGATGAGAGGAATGATACATAACGATCCAAGGAGAATGAACAGTATTAACGTGTTGATTGGATTATCTTTTACAATAGTATCTTCTTTATGTTTTTTTTCAAATGCTCTTACTTCTTCTGTAGTATTTACTTTATTATTTGGAAGCAGTTCATTTTTATCTACATCATAGTAATAAAATCTGTGTTTGTTAAAGGTGAAAAAGTCATCATTAATCGTTTTATATGAACTTGAAATCATTGCTAAGTTCACTTTTTCCGTATCAGTCACTTTTTTTACATAGTTTTTGCTTTCTTCTTTAAACATTTCTTTTTCTTTTTTTAATAAGTTAGCTGCTTCACTTTTTACCTTTTCTACATCTTGTAGTGTTGTTGCTTTTTTCAATCCCTCTTCTATTAATGCTATTTGTTCCATTTTCATTTTTTCTTCAAATTCTTTTGTTTTTTTCTCTAATAATGATTTATCTTCTTTTGTTGTTTTGATGAGCACCGTTTTTGTTTCTTGTGCTAATATTTTAGCGGAGTCGTTTTTGTAATTATGAATTTCATTTTTGTTTTTTTCGTTTACTGGATTCAGGTGCTCATCTGTAACGATTTTTGTTGCCATGCTGGCAGATGAAAAAACGATACTCAATATACATACTGACAGTCCAATCACACTTAATTTTTGAATAAATTTCATGTAAATCACCCCGTTCTTTCTGTTATAATCCATGAAATCCGTTTTTGCATTATCTCTCTTTTTCGTTCAAATATTTTCTATTTTATGATGAAGCAAGAAAATTTATGAAAAATCATAAAGAACAGCTAAAAATGGGCTTCAATACATTAGGAAGGCAGAACAGAGGAATGGCTTATGCACCCGCTTTAAAAATTATATATTAAAAAGAAAGGAGATAAGAAATTTTCAATAGGGGGGAATCAATGATCAATCAACAGCGGTTTTTATGGAAGGGAAAAATAAAAAGGACTGGGGTATTATTCCCAATCCTAATTAATAAAATTTAAATTTGGCCAGTAACGTCACTACAAAAAAGGAGTATCCAGATTAAACAATGTCTGAGTCCATGCGTGCAAATCCTTTTAAATCATCAAAAAGCTCTAATGCAAATGAATTGGAATCTGCTTGAGGGCTAACACCCTTTTGAACAAATACTAAAAATTCATCTATCGCTTTTTTGGATCCTTCTACTTCAACCTCAATTTGTTCTTGATCATTAAGTTTACAGTAACCTTTTAATCCTAGCTCAATCGCTTTTTGTTTAATGAAAAAGCGGTAGCCTGTCCCATAAACGTCTCCGAAAAATTTAATTAGCGCTCGCTTATTCAAGCTTACACCTCCTATTGAAGGGGGAAGGTACCCCCTATGTGCTTAGTGCATAACACGTTCTTGTTCTAAATAGGTAATTAAGTTATTGATATAATAGAGAACCTGTTTAGAAGCTTGATCTACTTCTTTTAAATGAACTTCAGCTTGTTCGATATTTCCAACCTTATAAGCTTCCGCTGCTAACTTCGCTGATTCATGAACATGTAAATGATATGCGTCTAAATCACGATAATCCTGCAAGTGCCCAAAACGTTCTACTGAGCGAGCAGATGTATACCATTTACCGAGACGACAATCTGTATGCGATGAAACATCACTTGGTTGGACGTTTTCAAGACCGAGGAACATATTATAAATTCGCCATTTCCATAAAATATGGTCGGCTTTTGATAATTGTAATAGCGCTATAGACGATAACTGAACATTATTATTCTCAATAATGTGATTTCGGAATCGATTAATTTCTTTCCCTAATGCGTGAATATCTCTAGATGTGTTATGGCTATAATCGCGAATATCATCTTGAAGACTAGAAATTTCAATCATTCTTGCGGATACTTCATCAATAGCTGCTGCTTGCTCCTCTGATATCGCCGCTGTATTTGTAACATCCAGATTAATACCTTCAATGGCACTAACAATCGCATTTAATAATGGTAACGATTCTTTAGCTTCAACGGTTGCTTCTTTTATAATCTCTGTCGTTTCCGTAATTGAGACTGACACATCATTTGAATAGCTCTTTAAATGATGTACATTTGTAGATACTTCACTAAGCGCGGATACTGTGCCCTCAGCGAGCTTACGAACTTCCTGTGCAACTACGGCGAAGCCTTTACCATGTTCACCTGCTCGTGCTGCCTCAATAGAAGCGTTCAAAGCAAGTAAATTTGTCTGATCGGCAATTTGGTTGATTAATGTTACAACATTTTCAATATCATTTACCCGTTTTTGCAATTCTGAAAAGGACTCTACAATCGTTGTAAATGTCTCTTCTGTTTTAAAGATTTCAGAAAGGGCATGCTCAATGGCATTTTTTCCTTGTACAGCGTGATCAACAGATTCAGTTGTTTTTTCTGAAATGCGTGAAGACATTCGTGCAACCTCATTAATAGAAGCGGCAATCTCTTCAGTTGCTGCGGTAGAGGATTGAATTTCTTCATTTTGCTTATCTAAGCTAAATACTAAATCTTTCATATACATGATTTTTGCGTTAACATCCATTAAAGAAGAAATTTCAGCAACTACATTTTCAATTGTACGTTCTGTTAAAACTTCAACGAGCAATTCCTGATCAACATTGACTGCAGATTGGAAGGATTTCATGTATTCAAATGCCTTATTAGGTTTCAAACCAAAATTATGTAGTATGTATGTAGTAATATAAAATGCAAATTGATTGAAGACGACGATTAACTTCCCAGGTTCATATTGATTTTTTCTGAATAAATTGAAAAATTTAACGGTTTCATCTACATATTCATCATCACGAGTAGCTAAGAAAAATTGAGTTAAGTATCGATTAATATAATCTTCACTAATCGTTAGCTCAGAGGAGAGAGAGATTTCACTTAAATAGTTATTAAAAATAGCGTTCATTGAAGGCGTGATATCATTTAATTTTTTATAAAGAGTTTTTAAATTCTCTTCATCTTGAGAGTTGAAATGGTTAAACGCTAGTGTTTTATTAAAACGGCCCGTTGCATTTAGATTTGTACCACGCTTTAGTAATTCATCGAGTTCGGCCTTAGGTCGAATACTTGAAAACATAAAAAAAATACCTCCAAAATTTATGAATAATAAGGTAATAATAGCATATTAAAGTGTGTTTTAATAGACATTTCAAATGTCTTTGCTAAAATGAAAATATCTTATTACAGCAGGGAATGTGGCAAATATGTATACAATCATTTACATGAAAGCTGATTATGAGCCTTGGTGGAAGTTTGAAGGCTGGGAAGCTTTTATACAAACAAATGAAACCTTTGAAACAGAAGAGCAATTTGAATCAGCTTTACAAAGAAAACTGCAACACTTCCGATCAGCATATGACAATGAAGTAACGAAAGAAGGGGGATTTTGGGCTTTTTGGTCAGAGGATGAAAGTGCTTTTTGCGAAGCTTGTGATGACGATGTACAAATTTATCACGGTATTATCGCTTTGAAATCTAAGTCATAGAAATAAAATTTTGACATTTTTAAAAAAACATTTTTCTTTATTTGACAAAATTATGAATGATGGTTATACTTAGGTTAACAATTTAATTGCTTCACCGGAAACATGAATTCACATATTACAAAAAGTGATCGCGTTAGTACGGTACTCTTTGTAATATGTGAATTTTTTCATTCGCTGAAGAAATTACATATTGTTCACTTTTATTTTTTTGGAGGTTTTCTTAAATGAAACAAGGTACAGTAAAATGGTTTAACTCAGAAAAAGGTTTTGGATTCATCGAAGTAGAAGGCGAAAACGACGTATTCGTACACTTCTCAGCTATCGGTGGCGAAGGTTTCAAAACTCTTGACGAAGGTCAAAAAGTGGAATTCGAAGTTGTAGATGGCAACCGCGGACCACAAGCTGCTAACGTAACTAAACTTTAATTCTCAGAAATTAAAATTACTTCCGTTAAACTTAAGGCATCCTATTGATATAGGATGTCTTTTTTTGTATTCAAATAGATTTAGGCGATGAGTAAAAAATACACATAGAGCTAGGTCGTCGTTTTTTTAAAAAAGATTATAATTTTATTATGTAAACTAAAAAACATTTTATAATTGAGAGAGAAGAGGAGGGGCTGTCTACATATATGATTGTCAAAGAAATGTTGTAATATTAATGGTAATAAGTATAGAACTTGCAGGAAGCAAAAGCAGGAGATACAACATGGAGCATTAGCGTGTTTTGCGACGTAGCATCAGGAGCGAAGCGATGCGGTGGCCAAATCCCCCCACACAAAATGAACTCGCAGAAGAGCTAGATGAAATAGCAAAAGAAATTTTAGGAACACTCTGTTATAAAATAACCCATTATTAAACTAGGCTCATTTAATTGCTCTAACTTTTTAATAAAAATCTCAAACTTAGTTAGAAAGATTAACTCCATTTTGATCAATCTTTTTTCAACATGGAGTTTTTACAGTACTGATAAATAGGGTTGAAAGAAATTTTTAATCAATCTATATTCTAAAGTTACATAATTGTCGTTTTTTAATAAATTAATTAAGTTTGACGAAAAATAACCTCTTCGTATAAATTATCCGAAGAGGTTATTTTATGGATGAATGCCGTAAAAGTGTTAACTAAGAATAATCCTAAAAATCAAGAGTTATTAGAATCAATTTTATGCTGATATGCTACATTCACATTTAAATTATTGCTATAAAGATTTTACGTGATCGGAAGCCAAATAGCTCTATATCGTATTTTTTATCGTTCCATTTTCTCCATTTGACTCTAATAAAATAATTTACGCTGCATCTGCATTGGAAACAAATGTTGAATTATGGGTCACATCAATGACTTGTCTTTGATTTTTTAACTTTTTTATGCTAGTTATCAAAGTCTTTAATCAAGCTTATCTTCAGGTTCGTCAATTACAAAGGGCGTATTGTAAACGAGCTTCGTAGACTATTTATTATAAAATTTTATTTAAATCCCACAATAATTGATTATAATTGATTATCAAGTTCGGAACCAAGGTCTGTGTAAATTAATTGGACGTTGGTAAAATTATCTTTAATACTGCTCAATGCTATCTACATAAGCACTGTGTCTTTGTTTGGGCCCGAACTTGCACCAACCAGTTCTCGGTTGAAAAGATCGTCGAATAAACATAAATAGTGCCATTTTTTCCGACATGGACATATGTTAAATCACTGACTTAAACAGATAATTCTTTTTCTTGTTGGAATTATTGATATAAAACATTGGTGACAATGGCTTCATTACTACGCTTTTTTGAGGTTTGTAATAGGAAATCGAGTAATTTGATAGAATTCTGAGTTGCTTCATCATGCGACTGATACGACGTCTTCTTAAAGGTAAATTCCAAACGTTCACAAGTAATGAATGCAATTAAGTTTCTTCTTTCCAATAATTATAATAGGGAAAGTAATTTATCGATGTAGAATAGAAATATGCTGGGGACTAATATGATAACTACATTTCAAACTTAGCCTTCATTTTGCTTCTTCCTAATCTCAACAATTTTCTTCCAGATCTCCTTATCAATTTTGGCAAAACTACTTATGCTTGGCGTTGTATTTACTTCAAATAATATTGGTTTACCTTTTGGATTTATTCCAAAATCAATGCCATATTCTCTACAAGGAAAGTGGGATGCTATTACTTCAGATGCTAAAATTGAAATTTTTTTTAGAGAAGCTATTGTTTTATTTTTCTTTGTATTATCCATCATCATATAATCTGATAATAATTCATCAATCGGTATTACTTGAGAACCACGATTTGAATTCACAATCCCATGATCTTCATATGCAATCCTTCCGTAAATACCACCGATTATCCATTTTCCTTTTAGATTTTGAACATGAACACGAATAGAAATAGCATCCTCATTAGGGGTTAGACTCTTGATCCCCTCCTGAATTATATAAATTTCGCTTAATTTATCGTGTTTCTCATATGGGTGTAGAATTTTATGGAAATCCTCAATTGCTGCCACACACTTATTTATTTCTTTACCTTGCATGTTAAATCCATTAAAACAATAGTGTCCATCTTTTCTTTTGTAGACTTTATAAATTGCTCTTCCTTGCCCGGTGCTAGTATGTTTCACATAAACATACTCATACCTATCTAAAAAATAGATGAGGTTTTCTAGACTGTAAAGTGTTGATTTTGGAATGCAGTTAGTTGTTAAAGGATTTTTATTTAATAGTAGGAATTGTTCCCATTTCCCAAGTCCATTTTTCAATAAACGCACCTCATTTAGTAAGATATTTTTTTAGTATTAAGAGTGTAGTCCTCTCCTCTTATGAAGGTACTGTATTGTATGTAAATAGATTTGTCTTCCATGGGTGGGTGTGACTTAGTAACGCAATTAATCTTTCCCATTTTTCTGTTAGAGTCCCATAATAAATATACTACACAGAAAATAGCATTGTGATGGTTCTCTATACTTCCTTTTTTGATTTCAAAATCGTTAGTTTCTAATGTATCTGCCCTGCTAATCTTTACTTTTAGTCATATGATAATACGATATGTCGAGTAAGGAGATGGAAGATATTGAAAAAGACGAAGAAATTAAAAGAATTAATATATTCAGATAAACTCGAATTTTTAATGGAAGCCCATAACGGTCTTTCCGCAAAAGTTGTAGAGGAGGCCGGTTTTAAAGGGGTTTGGGCGAGTGGTCTATCAATTTCAGGATCATTGGGTGTAAGAGATAATAATGAAGCTTCTTGGACGCAGATATTAGATATACTTGAATTTATGAGTGATACGACAACAATTCCTATCCTATTGGATGGAGATACAGGATATGGGAATTTTAACAATGCTCGGCGGTTAGTTAGAAAACTAGAACAATTGAATATTGCTGGAGTATGTATCGAGGATAAAATTTTTCCGAAAACGAACTCATTTATTAATGGCGAATTACAGCTTCTCGCATCGATTGAAGAATTTTGCGGGAAAATAAAAGCAATGAAAGATACGCAAGAGGATGAAGACTTTATGGTTGTAGCTAGAGTCGAGGCTTTTATTGCAGGCTTGGGATTGGATGAAGCCCTTAAACGTGCGGAAGCCTACAGAAAGGCAGGCGCTGATGCAATTCTTATGCATAGTAAAAGGTCAGATTTTAAAGAAATCGAAGCATTTATGAAGGAATGGGGTAGAAGGCATCCAGTGGTTATTGTGCCTACAAAATATTATACAACTCCAACAAATGATTTCAGAAAAGTAGGAATAAGCACTGCGATCTGGGCTAACCATAACTTAAGAGCATCGATCACTGCTATGCAGAACATCTCCAAACAAATCCTAAAAGATGAGAGTCTCATTCAAGTAGAGAAATCGATTGTAAGTGTACAAGAGATTTTTAGACTCCAAAATGCTGAGGAGCTTCAAAAAGCGGAGAAGAAATATTTGCCATCAACTAATAATCAATCAAAACCGGAAACGGAGTGATGGTATGTTAAATACAAGTGAATTTGGAAATGAGCTTAAAAAACTTGGTTTTAACTTTTACAGTGGGGTCCCATGTTCATTTTTAAAGAATCTTATTAACTATTCCATAAATGAGTGTGAATATATTGCTGCAGCCAACGAAGGTGATGCAGTAGCTATTGCTTCAGGAGCATACCTTGGGGGAAGGAAATCAGTTGTTTTAATGCAAAACTCTGGTCTAACCAATTGTACTTCTCCATTGACTTCCTTAAACTACCCCTTTCAAATACCTATACTTGGGTTTGTTAGTCTCCGTGGAGAGCCCGGGTTGAATGATGAGCCCCAGCATGAATTAATGGGGCAAATTACTACACAACTATTAGATCTCATGCAAATAAAATGGCAATTCTTATCTTTTGATGATAGTGAGGCAAAGAGACAACTTGAAGAGGCTAACAAGTGGATTGAAGCAAATCGACCGTTCTTTTTTGTAGTGAGAAAAGAAACTTTTAAAAGTGAGAAATTGAAGATAGAGCAACGTCTTAATCATAAAAATAAGGAAAAAAGTGAACAAACTGACTTAGATGCACTGCCAAGCCGTTTTGACACTTTAAAAGTGATAAATGGATTCAAAGATATGAAAACAGTACTAATGGCCACAACTGGTAAAACAGGAAGGGAACTATATGAGGTCGAGGATTCTGATAATAATATATATATGGTAGGTTCCATGGGTTGTGTCGGTTCTTTAGGTTTAGGCTTATCCTATACGCGAAAAGATATAGATGTAATTGTTATTGATGGAGATGGTTCCCTCCTTATGCGAATGGGAAGCTTATCTACAAATGGCTACTATCAACCTGAAAATATGCTCCACATTCTTCTAGATAATCAAGTTCATGATTCAACTGGAGGGCAAAATACCGTTTCTCACAATGTTGATTTTGTCAATATTGCTGCAGCTTGCGGTTATGAAAAGTCATGCTATATCCATAGTTTACATGAACTTGAAAAGTGTATTCAAGAATGGAAAATGACAAAAGGGCTGACTTTTATTTATTTAAAAATCTCAAAGGGATCTAAACAAAATCTAGGACGTCCAAAAGTTACTCCAAGTGAAGTTAAAACTCGTTTACAGAGATTTCTTAAATAATCGTTCTGAAAATAAATATTAGCAGGTCGATCTTACCTATAAGAACTTCTCTACAGGGATAATTCGAACCGCGTATAAAAGTGTAATAAAATTAAAGGGAGGAGTACCGTGAAAAAAATTAAAAGAAATATATTACTGAATCCCGGACCTGCTACTACAACAGATACGGTTAAATACGCACAAGTGGTACCTGATATTTGCCCTCGTGAAGATGACTTCAGCCAATTATTGCAATTTGTTACTTCTGAACTTACTAGTTTAGTTTCAGAAGAGAATCAATATACAACCGTGTTATTCGGTGGTTCAGGTACTGCTGCTGTAGAATCAATCTTGAGTTCAGTAATGACTGATGGGGTTTTAGTAATCATTAATAACGGAGCCTATGGAAAAAGAATGTGTGAAATTGCAGAAGCTTATCAGCTGGATTGGATTGAGTTTTTAAGTCCACCCGATCAACCTATTAAATTAGATCAGTTACAGTCATTCATTCAAAAAAATCCTCGAAAAGTATCTTATCTAGCTGTTGTGCATAATGAAACTACAACGGGATTATTAAACGATATAGAATCGATTGGCTCCATTTGTGCAGAAAATGAGATTAATATGATGGTAGATGCAATGAGTTCGTTTGCGGCAATTCCTATTAATATGAGTAAAATGAAAATAAGTTATTTGGCGGCTAGCTCCAATAAAAACCTTCAAGGAATGGCAGGAGTCTCTTTTGTTATAGCTAAAAAAAGCGAACTAGAAAAAGGAAAAACAAAAAAGCCGACAAATTATTACTTAAATCTTTATTCTCAATATCACCATTTCATCGAGACAGGTCAGATGCGTTTTACTCCGCCTGTACAAACTATCTATGCGCTAAAACAGGCAATTGTAGAATTAAAAGCAGAAGGAATAAAAGAAAGATATGAACGTTATTCTAAATGTTGGGAAACTTTAGTAGAAGGCCTCTCTAGACTTGGTTTAAGTTATCTCGTCCCTGTCGAGCACCATTCAAAAATTATTACAGCAATAGTAGAACCCAAAAATGAAAAGTATAATTTTAAAGAAATGCATGATTATTTTTATGCTAACGGAATAACGATATATCCTGGGAAAGTTTATCAATTAAATTCTTTTAGGGTGGCCAATATTGGTGATCTTAGTAAAGATGATATCGACCTCTTTTTATCTTTATTAGAAAAATATCTTCAATCCCTGAAATAGTTAGGGAACAGTGGAAAACCTACAATGTAGGTGAGATTAATTGATTATTTTTTTGCTTTTCCTTGTCCAACTAACAGGGGCTTTTGCGGGATAAGAAGAATCAAAATAATTAATCTTTATTATAAAATAATTCTTGAAATTAAAGGAAAGCCAACGTTTTGAATAAAGTTTATTCAAAACATTGGCTTTTTATGCAGTGAAATCAAGAATTTAGTAAGGACTAATTTTTTTCCTGTTGTTTTTTCTCTATATATTTTTTACCCCATTCTCCCATAGTGTTCAATACTGGAATAAAACTTTTCCCTTGTGTTGTTAGTGAGTATTCAACTTTTGGAGGAACTTGTTTATACACTTCTCTGTGAACCATTCCGTCTTCTTCCAACTCTCTCAGTTGTCTTGTCAATATCCCTTTTGAAATGCCTGGTAACAACCTTTGAAGTTCGTTAAATCTTCTTGTACGCCTACTTAGATACCATAAAATTATAATTTTCCATCTTCCAGCGATTACGTTTTGAGTAAGTGTCAACGAACATACTTCCTCTTGTTCTTCGGTAGGAGGTTCTCCTTGAAAATTAAATCGAGCCATTGGTTGTCGTATCCCTCTCTCCTAAGGTACTTTTTTTGTGACTATGTCATAAAAAAATGCCTACTTTTATTATTGTGACTGTAGATATAGTATATACCTAGATTTTATTTTTCAATATAAAAATCTAATTGGAGGGAAAAATATGAAAATATTAGTTACAGGAGCAACGGGAAAACTAGGATCAAAGGTTGTAGAAGCATTATTAAAAGCTATACCGGCGAGTGAGTTGGCCGTTAGTGTTCGAAATCCGGAGAAAGCAGAAGGATTGCGAGCTCTCGGAGTAGAAGTTCGACACGGAAATTTTGATCAACCAGAAACATTAGATTCTGCCTTTTCAGGAATTGATCGAGTTTTAATAATATCTACGTTTGGTGATTATGAAACAATAATGAGACAACATACGAATGCCGTAACTGCTGCTCAACGTGCTCAAGTGAAATTTATTGCTTATACTAGCGTAACAAATGCAAATGAAAGTGATTTTTTCCTCGCTTTATCCCATAGAGCCAGAGAAGAAGCAATTTTGAAAACAGGTATTCCTTACTCATTTTTACGAAACAATTGGTATTTTGAAAATGAAATTGGGAGCATACAGGGTGCGATGGGAGGGGCACCTTGGGTTACATCGGCAGGAAAAGGAAAAGTAGGCTGGGTACTTCGACAAGATTTAGCGGAGGCAGCAGCAAATGTATTGATAGGGGTAGGACACGAGAATACAATTTATGAGCTTTCTGGGAAGCTAATGACGCAAGAGGAATTAGTTTCTGCTCTTGGAAATGTATTAGGGAAAGAAGTTCATGTACAACAAGTCGATGATGCTACTTATGCCGATATTATGAAAGGTGCAGGTGTACCAGAAGCATACCTTCCTATGCTCGTAAACACGCAAAAAGGTATTCGAGAAGGTGGTTTAGAGATTGAAAGTAACGATTTAGAAAGATTACTTGGTCGCCATGCTACACCGATAAACGAAGCTCTTAGTCATATTATTAGTGAAATTTCTCAAACAGGAAATTAAAATTAATCAAAAAAATGACCTTCATTATATTTAGAAGGTCATTTTTATACAAAAGGACTAGACGGCTTTACTTCTGAAGAATTAAACAATTATGTTTTCAACCGAATTGTAGCTATAGGTATTATTTACTTAAAATACGCTGTAACACCTCAACCGGAATAAACAAACCGACACGGCCATATGGATCTTTTTTCGCCGTTGCAAAGACAATCCCGATAACCTCGCCATCAGCATTTATGACTGGACTCCCACTATTTCCTCGATAAACAGGGGCATCCATCATCATAACAGGTTCCTGCCAATCCTCTAGGTATGTTGATTCCAGTAATGTACCTTCATTTGCAATGCCCGTAAAGGCTAGTGGATTACCAATGAAATACACATGCTCATTTTTGCTATAGCTCGGATTTTTAGCAAGTGAAAGGGAAGGTAGATCATCACCAGTTACTTGCAATAATGCTAAATCTACGTCGGGGTAACTTTCCACTATCTTGGCACCCATTAATCCTTCCTCAGGGAAAACAACGATTAATGATTGTGCATCATCTACAACGTGTGCATTGGTTACGATAAGTCCATCTGAAGAAATCACAAAACCAGTACCTTTACTAGAACCTGTAGAGATCTCTACAACAGCCTTTTTATATGTTTTTATATCTTCTTGTGTTGATAACCGAGTAGACACTTTCAAAAATTCAATCGCTGGAATGGAGTAAATATGAAAGATAAGTGCAAATGTATTCAAAATTAACACAAATGCCATACTCCAGACAATCCATTTGACAATCGGTCTTTGTTTTTTGGGCTTTTTCCCTTTGAGGCGTTCTTCTTGTTCTTGTGCTAACGCTTTTTCCTGTTCCGCGAGGACAAGCTCAATCAATTCTTCTTCGGACAAATCTTCATCTTTTGTTGATCTATGTATTTCACTCATAAAAGGCCTCCTTACTCAAAATGAAAAGCGCCCAAGCAGGACGCCTGTGAAATAATTTTTATTCAATTTTTGTAGGGTAGGTGTAATGCAAAACGTTCCATATTCGTGTCAACATCATGGCTTCTATACAGAATATGTCGTTGTGGTCATTGTACCCTCTAGAGCGTGTTAATCTAAAAGAAGTCTAGGGCGATTGAATAGTTTAAGTTATTTCCCATTTTACATAGAACGTCTTCCGTTCTTTTCTTTCATTATACGTGAAGTCTAGAGGTTATACGAATATTATGAAAACCAGTTTACAAGAGTAATCTATTTGCTAGACGCATTAAGCCGATCACAAAAAATAATGCTCGGTATACTGTACAAAAGGATGTGTTAGCAACAAGAGCATTTGATTTTAAATAATAATATTATGTCAATTGGATACTAGAAACTTGTAAGAGAGTTTCTAATTTAATATGATAGAGATGAATTTACGAAAATGGGGGGCATTTAAATGTATCGACAAGTAGATGATTTTTTAAATGAGTGGTCAGCATCAGCACAAGGTACTATTCAAGTATTAAAAGCCGTAACAGATGAAAAGCTAGAGCAAAGCATTGTAGAAGGTCACAGTTCATTAGGCTGGTTAGGGTGGCATTTAGTTGGTGCTGCTGGTTATTTCAGTTATTTAGCAGGTTTACAGGTGCCTATGATTCGTCAAGAAGATCCAATTCCATCTACAGCAGCTGAAATAGTAGCTGCTTACGAAAAACTAGCAAATGGTGTGAAAGAGGAAGCGGCAAAGCTATCAAATGAGGACTTGCTGGAAGAAGTAAAAGGCTTCACTGGTCCAATTGCTAGAGGTGCATTATTACGTGTACTAATCGATCATCAAACACATCACCGTGGACAAATGACGGTGCTACTACGTCAAGCAGGCTTACCAGTACCAGGCATAATGGGACCAACGAAAGAAATGCAAAAGTAGACGTTTTAGGCAGATACTCAATGTATCTGTCTTTTTTTTATTTTTCGTAAATATGAAAAACAATTACATATAACGAGAAAATAGGCAATCCTAATTTATTTGTAAATAGGAAGTGCCTATTTTCGTTTAAAGTAGAATTGGTTATTGGCTTCAAATTATTAACGATCCTTATTTAATAGCAAACCATCTAAAAATATTGCAATAAAGCCTTTACTTTCTTGTAACAAATCAAAATCTTTTCCAAAAACTAACCAGTCATATAAAGAACCTCGCATACAACGAGTAATGTAAATCACAGTTTCCTGCACATTTATTTGTACAGATAATTCGCCATCCTTAATTGCTTTTTGTATAAATGAATGCAAGATTTTATACAATTTGCGTTCAGAATTAGAAAAGAAATTTCTTTCGTTTTCAATTAAGCCACTTTTGTAAACAGACCGCATTAAATCCATTCCTAAATCATCTTTTAAATATTTCATTTGTGCATCAATTAATGAGATTACCTTTTCCTTGAAGGAAAGACTTACGGGCAGTGTAGTCGTAAATTCTTCATAAAAATGATCAATTTCTTTAAACTTCTCTAGGAAAATATCGTACTTTGAAGAGAAATGACCATAAAATGCTCCTTTTGAGCTGTTGCTTTTCTGAACAATTTCATCGACCGTTACTTGATCAAAGCCTTTCGTTTGGAATAATGTAAGCGCTGTTAAATATATATGTTTCTTCGTTTCTTGAGCCTGCTGTTTTCTTGTCATCTTCATTGCAACATCACCACATTTCCACTAGATTTGCTATTTAACTTTAGCATAATACTCGTTTATGTTATTAACTTATTTTCAGAATTATTTGAAATAATATTGACAAATATTTGCCTTGACGATTAATATACAGACTATAGTCTATGAAACTATTTCAAAAGGGGTGTAGATCATGGATCTAATTGGAAATAGAACATTACGTTCTGTTTTAAGGGAGAGAGTTGCGCAACAGCCTGAAAAAAGTTTTATTCGGTTTGAGGACCGTAACGGAATTTATTTCGAAAAAAGTTATGGGGATTTTTATCAGGAAGTTATGTGCTTCAGTAATGCACTTCTTAAGCTGGGCATTAAAAAAGGGGATCATGTTGTGTTGCATTTACCGAACAATATGGAGTTTTTTACAGCGTGGTTCGCTCTTGCTGAAATTGGTGGCATCATGGTGCCAACTAATATTTTATCTCCGGCGGATGAGATGTCTTATATTATTGCTCATTCCGAAGCTGTTCTTATTATTACGGAAGAGGACTATATCGAAAAGTTTGTTAGTATACAGTCTCAAACACCAACTATACAAAATATTATTGTTACGAGACAACTAGATAACGCTGATGGTGTCTTATATTTCTCTGAGCTCATTAAAGATGAGAGCGATAACAATGTGTATTTCCCAACAGTTTTCGCAGAAGATATTGTGGCATTGCTTTATACATCTGGGACTACATCCAAACCAAAAGGTGTACAAGTGACACATGCTAATTATATTTACACAGGGGAGTTAATGGCACGTTCAATCGCTTTAACACCTGAAGATCGAACATTTATTGTCCTACCGCTTTTCCATGGGAATGCGCAATATTACTCCACGATGTCTGCCATCATGGTAGGAGCAGGCATTGCAGTTACGGAGAAATTTAGTGCTTCGCGTTATTTTAAACAAGCAAAGGCATTAGGTGGAACAGTCGGCTCTTTATTTGCCGCACCTATTCGTATGATTCTAGCGAAAGATTATGAAAAAGAGGCGCTGGATAACCCGCTACGACTTATTCTTTTTGCACAGTTAGTAGCAGAACACCAATTAATACAGTTTGAAGAACAATTTGATGTGAGGTTATTGCAACTGTATGGATTGACCGAGACTGTCGGGATTCCACTAATAAATCCTCTATTTGGAATACGAAAAAATATGAGTATTGGTAGACCAAGCATTGGTTATGAGGTTCAGCTTGTCGATGAACATGGGATTCCCGTAAATCAAGGGGAGATTGGTCAAATTGCCGTTAAAGGGATACCTGGTAGAACGTTAATGAAAGGCTATTTTAAGAACGAGCAAGCGACAAACGATACGTTTAAAGATAGCTGGCTACTGACTGGGGATAACGCCAGAATAGATGAAGATGGCTATTTTTATTTTGTTGATCGCATAAAGGATATGATTAAACGTTCAGGGGAAAATGTGGCAGCCAATGAAGTGGAGCGTGTATTAACAGAGCATCCATTCGTATTTGAAGCGGCAGTCATCGGTGTACCAGATGATATGCGTGATGAAGCTATTAAAGCTTATGTTATTTTACAGACTGGCGTTGCTATTAGTGAAGAGGCGTTGATTGCACATTGTCGGGAACGTCTCGCAAAATTTAAAGTGCCGGATCGTATTGAATTTGTGACAGATTTCCCTCGTACACCAGTTGGCAAAATTCAAAAGCATGTTTTACGTAACGCTATTTTTAGTTAAAGCGAATGATATAAAAATTTGACTGTAGAGAGCAGGGGCTATATGAAAAATGTGAAAATATTATTAGCAAGTTTAGCAGGCTCAATTATTGAATGGTACGATTTTTATTTGTATGGAACGGCAACAGGATTAGTTTTTACAACGCTATTTTTCCCTTCGACTAATCCAGCAATTTCGATTTTAATTGCATTTGCTACGTTTGGAGCTGGCTATGCGGCACGACCAATTGGAAGTTTAATTTTTGGACATATGGGTGATCGTGTCGGAAGGAAAGCCTCGCTTATGCTTACGTTAATTGGAATGGGCGGTAGTTCTTTTTTGATCGGTTTATTACCTACTTATGCGCAAGTGGGGTTACTCGCGCCAATGCTTTTAGTCATTTTGCGACTTATTCAAGGGATTGCACTTGGGGGTGAGTGGGGAGGTGCTGTGTTACTAGCTACCGAATCGGCTACAAAAGGTGTGCGTGGCTTTTTTGGCTCTATTCCGCAGCTTGGTGTTCCAATCGGTTTAGTTTTAGGGACATTTAGTTTTACGCTTATTTCTTCATTAACGACTGAAGCACAATTTATGGCCTGGGGATGGCGTTTACCATTTCTATTTAGTGCAGTTTTAATCGTATTAGCGATATGGATTCGAAGCGGGATTGAAGAAACACCTGAATTTAAACGCAAAAAAGACAATGGTGAACTAGCTAAGCTACCAATTGTCCAAGTATTTAAATATAACAAAAAAGACATTTTCCGCATTATTGGATTAAAAATAGGGGACGGATTCTTTAATGTATTTTTAATGTCATTTATATTAGTGTATGCGACGACGTATATTGGCTACACAAGGGATGTCGCATTATTTGCTTTAACAATAAGCTGTGCAACAATGATAGTCACAATTCCACTAGTTGGTTATTTTTCAGACTTTATAGGACGTAAGAAAATTTATATCGGTGGCCTTATCACAATGTTATTGCTAGCTATTCCTTATTTCGTTATGATTCCGGTCAGTTCAACTTATTTCTTTATGTTACAAGTCGTTTTACTTGGTGTCGTATGGGCAGCCATTTTCGCGACGCAAGGTACGTTCTTCTCTGAATTATTCCCAGCGAATGTTCGCTATACGGGGCTATCCTTTGGCTATCAAATCGCAGCAGCAATCGTCGGTTTTGGACCAATGCTATGGACTTCTTTAGCAACAGAGTATGGGGCTTCACCGTATTTATTTGGTGGTTTGATGATAGCTGGGCTTCTAATATCATTGCTACTTGCAGTATTTTCGCCTGATACACGGATCATCACTCAATATGAAGAAACTGTCGAGAAAGTACAAGAAAATGAACAGCTTTCAGATACTCAAGTGGAAGTGGCAATGACAACATCGACAAAGTAATCGTGGACATTATTTTTACAAGGAAAGCTTTATAGCAATAAAAAAACAGGGTTCTCCTTTTTGAATAGGAGAACCCTTTTAATATTAGCTTAAGCCTTGGCTATCTTTCCACTCAAGGAATTCATCATAAGTTAATAGTTTATCTAAAATTGTACCGTCTTCACGGATTTCGATGACACGGTTCGCAATTGTTTGGATGAACTGATGGTCATGAGATGTGAACAGCATCGCACCTTTGAAGCGCATAAGTCCTTCATTTAGTGCTTGAATAGATTCAAGATCAAGATGGTTCGTTGGTTCATCTAGTAAAACAACGTTTGCTGTAGCAAGCATCATTTTAGATAGCATACAACGTACTTTTTCTCCCCCTGAAAGTACAGAAGGTGATTTTTTTACTTCCTCACCAGAGAATAACATACGACCTAAGAAGCCACGTAAGAAGCTTTCTGTTTCATCATCAGGAGAATATTGGCGTAACCATTCCACTAATGATTTCTCTGAACCTTCGAAGTATTTATCGTGATCATTTTCAAAGTAACTTTGAGAAGTTGTTACGCCCCATTTGAACGTACCAGCATCTGCTTTTCTTTCATCCGTTAAAATATCAAGAAGAGCTGTTTTTGCCATTGGATTACCAAGTAAAATGATTTTATCTTCTTTGTTCATTGAAAAGCGAATATCTTTAAATAGTGTTTCGCCTTCATTACTTGCTGTAAGACCTTCCACTGTTAAAACATCGTTACCGATTTCACGTCCAGTTTGGAAGTTGATGAATGGATATTTACGGCTAGAAGGTTTAATGTCGTCAAGCTCGATTTTATCCAACATTTTCTTACGAGAAGTCGCTTGGCTTGATTTCGAAGCATTCGCAGAGAAACGAGCAACGAATGCTTGTAGCTCTTTAATCTTTTCTTCTTTCTTCTTGTTTTGGTCTGCCATCATTTTTTGTGCTAATTGGCTAGACTCATACCAGAAGTCATAGTTACCAACATATAATTGGATTTTAGAGAAGTCTAAATCCGCGATATGCGTACACACTTTATTTAAGAAGTGACGGTCATGGGATACAACAATAACCGTATTTTCAAAGTTAATTAAGAATTCTTCTAACCATTGAATTGCTTTTAAGTCAAGGTGGTTGGTAGGCTCATCTAGTAATAGAACGTCTGGTTTACCAAATAGAGCTTGTGCTAATAATACTTTGACTTTGTCAGAACCTTCAAGGTCAGCCATTAGCATATAGTGAAGCTCGTCGCCAATTCCTAACCCGTTTAATAATGTTGCTGCTTCTGAGTCAGCTTCCCAACCATTTAGGTCAGCGAATTCACCTTCTAATTCAGCAGCACGCATGCCATCCTCATCAGAAAAGTCTTCTTTTGCGTAGATAGCGTCTTTTTCAGATTTTACTTCCCAAAGACGTTTGTTCCCCATAACAACTGTATCTAATACATTGAATTCATCGTATTCAAAGTGGTTTTGTTTAAGAACTGATAAACGTTCGTCCTTACCCATTGATACGTGTCCTTCTTGCGCTTCAATTTCACCAGAAAGAATTTTTAAAAATGTTGATTTACCAGCACCGTTTGCACCGATTAAACCGTAGCAGTTCCCTGGTGTGAATTTTATATTTACGTCTTCAAATAGTTTACGATCGCCATAGCGAAGACCTACATTACTTACTTGAATCATGCAAGTTCCTCCTTTTTTCACAATGGCACTAGTATATCATGAAATATGTACCATAGTCTATAAACATTATTAAATCAACGTTTGGTTATGTGTTGTCAAATATTTGAGCGGGGTAAGAGTGGGGATAATGTTAATAAAAAGTGAATACATATACTTTTTTATGTATTTAATCGTCTCAATTGTAAAGAACAGGTTTAATGAAATAAAGCGCTCTCTAGTGAGAAGGGGCTTTATTTCATTCAAACTTGAGAAAAGGCTTTTATCATTAAAGTTTCTCTTCCCATATCCAAATTGGCTGCTGAAGAACGATGGATATAAGGTGACGTTTGATTTTTTTTGAATTCACCGTCATCTCATTCTAAGAACGATCACTGTTAATTCTTCGTCATTTAGCCGTGTAACATAATGACGGAACCCACTTGGATATCCTCCTGGATGCCCAACAGCATTTTTCCCCATGACATCTTGTGTATACCAACCAAATCCGTATTGATTCGGAAACTTTTTAGCATGGGTCATACCCATCAGCTCTAAAGATTTTTTGCTGATCAATTCATTATTACGCAAGGCTCGATCAAACAGTTCTAAATCTTCAGCTGAAGAAATGATATCCCCAGCTGCATATGCAGCAGAATTATGCATTAATGGTCCGACTTTCCCCTCTATATGTCCTTCCGCTTTGGGTAAATCATCCGGAACTGTAAACATAGAATTAATCATGTTGCTCGGCTCAAAAATATGTTCTTCTATATAATTTGCATAGGGCTGTCCGCTGACTTTTTCAATAATAAGTCCTAACATCACATAACCAGTATTACTATAACTAAAGCTTGTACCTGGGGTAAATTCTAATTCAGAATCACTAACGGTATTTACAATATCAATTGGAATCCATTCTTTACTGTAATCAAAATTTCCCTTTAGATAGTCCGGAATTCCCGAGCTATGACTTAGCAGATGACTTATTGTAATAGTTTCTCCATTCGGAAAGTCTGGAAAGTATTGCGAAATTGGATGATCTAAGTTTAGAAGTTCCTTTTCTACTAGTTGCATGACTGCTACTGCCGTGAATGTTTTAGATAATGAAGCAATCTGATAGAGCGTACTTGGGCTATTAGGTAAATCAGTCAAACAATCCGTAACCTTTTGTAAATAACACTTCATCTTCCTTTGCGATTAGGACGGTACCCTGAAATTTTTCATTTATCAAATATTGCTCGATTTTTTCAGAAAAGCTTCCAGATAAATTACTATGGTTGTTACGTCCAAATAATAGCAAAGCGACTATAGACACGACTACAATAACAAGAATAATAATAGAAGAAATTTTAATGATTTTTTCATATATACCTCGCAATCTATTTCTATATAGCTTTTTAAACACTTCCTACTTATTAGATACGCGGAAAAATTACCAATTTATTATGATCTTGAATCAGGGATGTAATTTTTAAAAATATGTAAGCTTTTTTGGGTAAGTTAGACAAGGGCTTATTTAAAAGTCAGAGGATGGACGATAGATGGTTTGACAAATAAAAATAAAACAAACGTTATGAGTATTACAATCGGATAATTACATACACACTGAGGGATATGTTAATTTGTGTCTCTATTTTTTATTTTATACAAATTATACCTGAAATACCATATAATATTTACACAAGGGAATAAGTAATACATACATTGTAGAAAAAGCTGAAAGAGTTATAAACATTTTAGAAGAAGTAATACAAACTATTGAACAATCCAAGCTGTTACCTGAGGAAGTTCAGTGACTGTCTTAGCGTCAATTATTAGCTTTGAAGTACATTGGAAGACTAAACAGGTCATTAACAGCCTAACTAGGTGTGAATTTTTATCTGAATGAAATGGTATGGAATGAAAAAAATATATTATAAAAGATACATTTTTAAGGGTTTATAATTTGTATTTATTCTTTTAACATTTGTTCCTATTGGTAGCAAACACAAAGCATAATGAGACATTGGCGGATGAGTTAGAAAGGATTGATAATGCATGAACATCTAGTAATTGAGGACATGACGCTTATATAAGCTTTTACGATAATGTAGAAATGCTTTTTTATTAAATTGATGATTAAATCCATATCGTTGTGTCTCATTGATGAAAATTATTGAACGTAAGTATTTAGTATGAAAGATTTATTCCAGGTACTCGAAAAAATGAGACTTGTTCTTTTTCAATTTCTTTAATTTAGTGGGGTTTTTATGCATAGAGAATTAAAACAAAGAATATTAAGTGAACCATCTGAATTCATTTCTTATGTGGAGAAACTAATTAGTACAAATAGATTTTACGATGGTGAAGTGCTGGAAATATCGATACTTGCCATAAAAAACGGACCTGGAAGATTATCAGATGAACAATGGCATGTCTTTATAGAAAATGGTTTATTACCTTTTTATTATGATAAATGTGAAAGATGTACCGATGATATTCCATGGTCATTTATGTTCAGTGCTATTTTTATAAATAGAGATCATCTTTGTCCTTTCTGTAATTATTTAGAAAATAAAAAATAAGTCTTTTGCCTTCCGCCATGTTGAGGAAGGCATTTATTTCACAAGAAATACAGGCTTGACATTAGTGTGGGAGATTTGGCGAATTCAGAAGTAATGGAATTAGATTTATTTGGTGGGAAAGCGGACAATAATAAATAACTATGTATCAAAAGCTTCATCATGATGGAGGTATACTTTACTCATTAGCTGCGCCCATTACATTCCTTGAAATGGAGATTTCTGTCGGAAAATGAAAAAACAATCATAAAGACCTACAACAATTTAATAGGTTCTAGTTGCTTCATTGTTACAATATCGCTAGAATGATTATGTATCTTTTTTTGTTTTAGATTATACATACATATTTATTGTTTCTTATGCTTTAAATGCATTTGGTTAGTTCTTAAAGTTGATATTCTGCTGCTATTCCAACCCCAATGATTTGCCACTACGAATATCAGTATAGGTAACTGTCAGTAGAAGACTATTATTTCATCATACTTTCATGCCGTGCCGTCCAAAATGGCACCACTTGTTATAGGAAATGAAAACCCTTGAACTCACCAAGGTAAGTTATTTTAGGTGGATTCGATTTTATCTACTGTGTGAAAAACTATTTTGAAAAGTACCTAGACTGTAAAGACCTATTAGGTTTGCTACGAACTCACGTTGAAATGTAAAACAGTTAATAACTATATAAATATGTCATGTCAACTTTTTCAAAAGGTGATCATGATTATAAACAAGAGATACAGATGGGAATTTTATCTATTGGAGGTATGTTATGGGTAAGGGCTTGGTAAGATCAGCCATATTAATAGTAGTAATTGTACTAGGTATAGGAAGTTATTATTTTATAACAGATATTAGAAGTGAAATGGCACATAAAAAACTTGTGAAAAACTATGAAAAGCCAATTCCGGAAAAAACGATAAATGAAGAATATGATGTAATTGTCATTGGTGGAGAGCCAGAAGGGGTTGCTGCTGCAGTATCAGCAGCTCGTAATGGTGCAAAAACACTTTTAGTAGAAAAGCGTGAAGAATTAGGCGGATTATTTACGTATGGAATGCTCAATTTCCTTGATATACCTCGAAATGACTCTAAACGACCAGTCAGTATGGGTATTTTTAAAGAATGGCACGACCTAGTTAGAGGGAAAGATGCCTTTGGAATTGTAGATGCGAAGGCTGCCTTTAAAAAGCTTGTCGATGAAGAACCAAATTTAACGCTTTCTGTACAAACAGAAGTCGTTAATGCCAATCTTGATTCAAATCAGCTAACATCAGTGGAATTAAAAAATAAATATGGTACGTATGCTGTAAAAGGCAAGACATTCATTGATGCTACACAAGATGCTGATTTTGCTACAATGTCAAAAGTTCCATTTTTCATGGGTGGAGAAGATATTGGTATTAAGGATAAGAGAATGGCTGTTACCTTGATGCTACATTTAAAAAATGTTGATTGGGATAAGGTGAAAAAAGAAGCAAATTCAAATACTTTTGGTGGTGCTCACCTAAATGATTCAGTTATGTGGGGCTTTACAAAGCTTCATGATGACTATAAGCCAGTACTAGAAGGTACGAGATTACGAGGCTTGAATTTAGCAAAAGTAGATGATGAATATTATATTAATGCTTTACAAATTTTCGGAATCGATGGTTTGAATGAACTTTCTAAACAGGAAGCAATTGAAAAAGGGAAGAAAGAGACTGAACATATTTTAAAATATTTACATGAGAAGTTTCCTGGCTTTGAAAATGCAGAAGTTGTGAGTTATCCGGAGGAACTATACGTCCGCGAAACAAAACATATTTGGGCAGAATACCAATTACCGATGTCTGATGTTTGGAAGAATAGTGATCATTGGGATAGCATTGGCGTAGCTGCTTATCCAGTTGATGTACAAGCGCAAACGCCTCATGATTATGGATATGTTATTTCAGCTCCAAATCAATATGCAATTCCTTTCCGTTCTTTAGTGCCGAAAGAAATCGATGGCTTGCTTGTTGTAGGTCGTTCAGCAGGTTATTCATCACTTGCAGCTGGAAGTGCACGTGTCGTTCCAACGGGTATGGTGACAGGTGAAGCAGCGGGAGCAGCAGCAGCGATAGCCATTAAAGAAGACGTAACCTTTAGAGCAATGAGCAAGGACAAAAAACTCATTAATACTTTACGAGAAGATTTGAAGAAACAAGGAGCCTTTGTAGATTCTTTTGAGATGGATTATCCTTATAAAAATGAATGGTATGATAAATCTATTCAAACTTTAATCAATTACGGTCTCGTTGTCGGTGGTTATTCGAATGACTTAAAAGTTGAAGATACAGCAACAAAGATTAAGTTTGCGAAAATGCTAAAAGAGGGCGTTCAACGTGTTAGTCCAGAGAAAATGAACGAGCTTGGGGATAAGCTGGATGTCGTTATCTATAAAGTAGCTAAAAAAGAAAAAAACCCAATTAAAAGAGATGAAGTCGCAGAACACTTGGCGGAAGTATTAGTAGGAAAGTCAAGTGATAACAACTGGAATGTATTGATTGAAAAAGGGATTATCAGTGAAAAATTAGCTAAAAGATTAACTGAAAACAAGGAATTAAAATTAAAAGAGTTGTACGCCATAATGGCTGATGTCATCCATTATGCAGAAAAGGAACATTCCCACTAATTAGTGGGGAATGTTCCTTTTCCTTTTAGATACGGTATTAATGTACGCGTAATTTGGCCTACTACCAAAATACACCATTGGAATCGATTCAATTATTTAAAAATCAAAAGACAGTTGACTAAAAAAAGGAACTACTGTAATATAATTTGAAATTACAGTTAAATTCTGAGATGAAGAGAGTAGTTTATGGAGCAACTGGAAAGCGAATTAGGGATGGTGTGAGCCTAATGCAGGAGCCATAAATGAAACGCACTTTGGAGAAGGTTCTCAAATTTGTAGTAGAGAATATCGGGGAGTCACCTCGTTAACAATGGAAAGTGGTCATATTATATGGCAACTAGAGTGGTACCACGGGATAACTATGCTCTCGTCTCTATTTTAGAGACGAGGGCTTTTTTTATTTTCATTTAGTATGAATCGTCCGTGCACAATTCAAAATATGGACGCTTTGTTTGTCTACAAGAAAATGGATTTATGTATAGAGAGGAGAATGAATATGAATAGACAAATTGCAAAAAGTATAGCTGAGGCATTAAATAATGAGCTGTCCGTTATTGAAGTTCAAAACTTACTGGAGAAACCAAAAAAATTGGACTTAGGGGATTTGGCATTCCCGTGCTTTACGCTAGCCAAAAAATTAAGAAAGTCCCCTCACACTATCGCGTCAGACATAAAAAATAATATAAGCTGCGATTGCATACAAGAAGTTCAAGTAGTAGGTGGTTATGTCAATGTTTTTTATCATCAGCCTACGATTACTCAACAAGTTCTTAGTCAAATTGTAAAAGAGAAAAATTTATACGGGACTCAACAAGAGTCAAAAGGGAATATAGTGCTAGATTTTTCTTCACCTAATATAGCGAAGCCTTTTTCTATGGGCCATTTACGTTCAACAGTGATCGGTAATGCTTTGGCCAATATTGCCGAGAAAAACGGCTACAAAGCAATTCGCATTAATCATTTGGGTGACTGGGGAACGCAATTTGGTAAATTAATCGTCGCTTATCAAAAATGGGGAGATCAAAAGACGATTGAAGCTGCCCCAATAGAGGAACTGCTAAAAATTTATATAAAATTCCATGAAGAAGCGGAGCAGGATGATTCACTGAATGAACAGGCACGTACCGCATTTAAAGCATTAGAAGATGGGGATGAAAAGACGTTAGCTCTTTGGCAATGGTTCAGAGATGCATCACTCGAAGAATTCAAAAACATTTACGGATTGCTTGGAATTGACTTTGATTCATTCGCTGGGGAAGCGTTCTATAATGACAAAATGGCTGCTGTTGTTAAGGAATTGGAAGAAAAAGAACTGCTTGTGAAATCCGAGGGTGCTCATGTCGTTGAAATAGACAATATGCCTCCATGCTTAATAACCAAAACTGATGGTGCTACGCTCTATGCTACACGTGATTTAGCAGCTGCTTTTTATCGTAAACAGCAATATGACCCTAAAAAATCATTTTATGTTGTAGGACATGAACAATCACTTCATTTTAGCCAATTATTTAAGGTCATTGAGAAGATGGGGTATGATTGGGCAAAAGACTTGCAGCATGTGCCTTTTGGGATGATATTAAAAGAGGGTAAAAAAATGTCGACACGTAAAGGAAAGATCGTTCTATTAACAGATGTACTAACAGAGGCAATTGCTACGGCGAAACGAAATATCGAGGAAAAAAATCCAAATTTAATGCATAAAGAGAGTATCGCACGACAGGTTGGTGTAGGAGCGGTCATTTTTAATGATTTAAAAAATGATCGTCTTCATGACATTGAGTTTTCTATTGAGCACATGATGAATTTTGAAGGTGAAACAGGGCCATATATTCAATATACGTATGCACGTATCGTATCTCTTTTGGCAAAAGCAGATGCACAAAGTTATGCAGTATCGCTCGAAGCATTAGGTGAGCAAGCATGGCCTGTTATTTTATTACTCGAACAGTTTCCGAAAGTAATTACTAACTCCTTTGAACAAGCTGATCCATCACAAATTGCTAAATACGCTTTACAATTAGCACGTCAATTTAATAAATATTATGCGCAAAATAAAGTATTGGTCAATGACAGCCAAATAAAATCAAGATTAGCATTTTGTCTTTGTGTATCCATTGTGTTAAAAGAGTCGTTAGCACTATTAGGCATTGCCGCACCTAAAAATATGTAAGAACGATTAGTGTGTCTACAACATCGTGCTAGCTACAACATGCAACTAGTAATAGCTATGGAAATTGACCATTACTAGAAAAAATGGTAAAAGGGTATAGTGAGAATTCAAAGGTCTTATCAAATTTCGTTGAATTTTTAACCGTATATTTAGAGAGAAGGTTTTTAGAAAGTATGGAGAAAAAGCAAAGGCGTGTTTCCATGGTACTTGTGGTTGTTTGTATTTTCTTGGTTGCGCTCAATATGCGCCCAGCAGTCACAGGAATAGGACCACTATTTAATGTACTTTTAGAATCACTCCATATATCAAATACGAAAATGAGCTTTTTAACATCTATTCCGGTGTTTTGTATGGGACTCTTTGCACCATTTGCAGTCCCATTACAAAGAAAACTTGGAACAAAAACAGCTATTACGCTCTTACTAATCATCCTAACAATAGCAAATGGCCTACGCTTTTTAAAAGAAAGTTATGTACTACTTGTAGTAACAAGCTTTGCGGCAGGATTTGCCATTGCACTGATAGGACCTATATTAAATGCCTATATCAAGAAAAAATTCCCGAGCCGTTTTACTACGGTGGTTGGTATTTATTCATTTGGAATAGGAACAGGGGCAACATTGAGTGCGGCACTAACATTACCATTTTATTATCATTTTCATGAGAGCTGGACGATCGCGCTTGGCTCTTGGGCAATACTTGCTATTATTGCTCTTTGTATATGGATCTTGACTATACAAAATCAAGAGCTACCAGAGACAGCTGTATTTACTGAAAAAGTAGCACGAAATCCGTGGAAAAATGTCCGTGCTTGGACCATTTTAATTTACTTTGGTTTACAAACATCTTTGTTCTTCTCCATGATGTCCTGGTTAGCGCCGATGTTACAGGATAAAGGCTTCTCTCTTGGCGCCGCAAGCTCTATGCTAACATTTATGTCGATTGTACAAATGATTGGGAATATTTTGGTCCCTATATTAATGGAAAAATGGTCGAGTCGAATCGGCTGGCTCTTCTCTTTAGGGGTCTTTGGCATTATTGGCTTTATGTTGCTATGGGTAGGATCAGGGACTTTGTTATGGATTGCGGTATTCATTATAGGTATTGTATTAAGCGGCTTATTTCCAATCGGTTTATTGCTACCATTGGATGAGGCAAGAAATGACGAAGAAGCGAATAGCTGGTCATCTATGGTGCTTTCAGGCGGCTTCATGATAAGCGCCATTATCCCAATACTGATTGGCTATTGCTATGATGTGACGGGTAACCATACATTTACTTATGCAATTTTTATCACATTAATGCTAGGCATTATAGCTACTATCATTTTTCTTAAGAAAAAATAATGTGGAAACATGCGCGAATGTACGCGCATGTTTTTTATGCTGTTTTCGTGATTGGTTTTGCCAAATGTGAACTATCGTTCTATAATGTGGAATAAGTATTATGGAGGTATAATTAATGAGACCTAAACTTACGAAAGATATAAGTGTAGAAAGTTTTAAGGATTTTTATTGGTTAAAGGAAGAATTGCAAACTTTTTGTAGAAAAAACGGAATAAGTGCTTCTGGTTCTAAAATAGAGATTTCCAATAGGATTGAAACATTTCTACAGACAGGAGAGATTAAGAAACCTGTCAGAAAATTAAAAGCGAAGAAAATAGAACAGCAAGTAGACTTAAGTCTTGATACACTCATTACCGAAAATCATCGTTGTAGTCAAAATGTAAGGGCGTTTTTTAAGACAGTACTCCCTAAATTTCATTTTTCAACCTATATCCAAAGCTATTTTAAAAACAATGTTGGAAAAACATATCGTGATGTCGTAGATGCTTGGAATAAGGAGGAAGAACGGAAGAAAGACCCTTCATATAAGAATAACATTGCACCCCAATTTGAATATAATCAATTCATCCGTGACTTTTTTTCTGACCCAAAAAATCAAGGGAAAAGTCGTGAAGAAGCGATTGAAGCATGGTATACAATCAAGAAACTACCTGGAAACAATAAATATACGTCCAATAATTAGTTTACGATGTTCATTATTATTGAGGTGTAATAATGCATCAGTAAACAAATCGAGAAATGATACATAATCTTTTAAGGGGAGCTTGCCAGCCATTTTCTAGATGGGGACCTGGACTACCATGTAAATAAAGTAATATCGGGTTATCATAGTTAGTACGAGAATGAAATAAATAATGATCTGCACCATTTAATGAGACAGATTCCTCAATAGTAACATTTATTTTATCGATCATTCTCCCTAATTATGATTTCTTCGTCTTTCAATCTTTTATAAGATCTTCAACTGAACGTCATTTTGGTTTTCATCCATATCTAATTAAATGTCTTCTTCAAAACCACCTTTACATCACCATCCAAACGATATAACTTCTTTAAGACACTCTACATCGTCTCCAGTTCACTCGTCGAGATACCTTTAAAAAGATCTATTAAAAATAAATTTCTTTTTCAGTTGCCTCGAACTCAACATGTTTAGCAAGCTCAATAATTGAAGAGGGAAGCTTTCTTTTTTATATCATTTTAACCGCAAATGATAAGTCATTTTCCATAGCAAAGATAATAAAGAGCCGTTTTTTATAGGTAGAACGAATTGAACATAAGACGAGAGCTTTATTTTAACAATACAAATAAAATAATAATATTATTATGTAAACTTGAAACGAAGCGTAACGTTGTTTATGATAGAATAGAAAGATGTTTAACTTACTTTCAGGTCACTTCTATAGGTGATGAGATGAATAAGGGTTGAAGTTATTGTTCAGCACGGCCACTGAAAGAAGTTAAAGTCTCCGGACGCAATTATGCCAAGGCATAATCGAATGATAGAAAGTTTTGGTGAACGTATGTGGAAAAAGATGCTCATTCTTGGAGCGACAACTTTACTTTTAACCGGCTGTGGCAATGATACATTGGCAGAGGTAGTTCAAAGTAAAAAGACCGATGTGAAATCGGAAAAGGCTGTGACGAAGCAGCAAGAAAAAATTGTTCCGGAAGTAAAGGTAGTTGGGGAGAACGGAATCGGTGCAGGGATTATTGTTAAAAAAGAGGATGGGAAACTTTATATTGTGACAAATGGGGCGCTCGTGGCTTCAAAGCCAACTGCGCTTGTACAATTTAATAATGATAAACTGAAGGAAGCCGAAGTTCATTATTTATCGACAGCTTATAATATAGCCATTTTAGAAGTTTCCTATAACGTATCGGTAAAGGTACCGACCGTTTATAATGGGGAATTAGATCAGTTAGCTGTTTATGTCGATAGCTTACCACATACTATTCAAAAATATAGTGGCAGTGTAGCAGCTTATTACATAGATGCAAATCAAAATACACGTATAGGGAGTCCGGTTCTAGAAGCGGAGAATGGCAAACTTGTGGGCATCTATTTTAAACGCAAGGAAAACGGTGTATCACAGCCGTATATATTGCCATTTAAAGATATTGTAATGTTATTGGATGAATGGTGTGAAAGTGGCATGAAGCCAAGTAATAGACTAACTCAAGCCAAAAACTTGTATCCGTATATAGAACAGGGTGATAAGGAAGCCGTCCTGCAAGCAATTGATCAATATGGAAAGAACATTTTTGCTTTTCATACCGATGAAATAAAGTTATTTTTAGATGCATTTCATAAGCAATTAAGAGCAGCTGTTGAGGTTCAAGATGCTAGTGTCATGAAATCTTTCGTAGGGTCAAACGATTTACAAAGCACCCTGGATAATATGGTTGCCTATTACGCTTCCAAAAAAGCACAAATATATTTTTCTGATACGACAATTAAAAATATCACCATGGAAGGACAAAATATTATTGTTCGTGCCAAAACAGAATATGTCCTAACAAATTCTGCTGGTCAAGAGGCACTTGCAAACTCTATGATGGTATATGAAATAAATAAAAATGAACAGGGCGAGTATAAGCTTATTCGTCTAAAAACTGAGGAGTGAAAAGTTGGATGGAGCAAGCAAAACAAATGCTACAACATCATTTTGGCTATGATTCATTTCGCAATGGACAAGAACCAATTATTGAACAAACATTACGAGGTCAATCAAGTCTTTGTGTGATGCCAACTGGCGGAGGTAAATCAATTTGCTATCAAATTCCGGCGCTCATGCTAGATGGCCTTACAGTCGTCATTTCCCCTTTGATTTCTTTGATGCAAGATCAGGTAGAAGCATTACGTGCTGCGAATATTCCAGCGGCGTATATTAATAGTACCTTAACCGTGCAAGAAGTGAATGAAACAATCCAGCTTGCTAGTGCGGGTTATTTAAAGCTTCTTTATATAGCACCAGAGCGATTAGAAAGTGCAAGTTTTTTACAAGTATTATCGAATTTATCTGTACCTTTGATTGCCGTGGATGAAGCACACTGTATATCTCAGTGGGGGCATGATTTTAGACCAAGCTACCGAGCAATCCAAAAATTATTTACGTTGTGGCCGCAAAAACCAACTGTCTTAGCACTTACTGCCACAGCTACACCAGCTGTTTGTGATGATATTAGACAATTATTAGACATTGACGAGCAATCAACTGTCATTACAGGATTTTCACGCGACAATTTAGCATTCTCTGTATTAATCGGTGAAAACAAAGAGCGCTACATTAAAAATTATTTAATGAAAAATAAAAATGAAGCGGGCATAATTTATGCGGCTACACGAAAGGCTGTAGACGCGATCTATGAGCTGTTAAGTCGTTCGGGCGAAGCTGTTGCAAAATACCATGCGGGATTATCAGAGGACATGCGTATGTCAGAGCAAGAGCGCTTTTTAAAAGATGAAGCGCGCATTATGGTAGCTACCAATGCATTTGGCATGGGTATTGATAAGAGTAATGTACGCTTTGTTATTCATTATCAAATGCCACGCAATATGGAGAGCTATTATCAGGAAGCCGGACGTGCAGGTCGTGACGGCTTACCAAGTGCTTGTATTTTACTGTATGCTTCAGGTGATGTTCAAACACAGCGCTTTTTAATTGAACAGACGCAGGATGAAACACGGATTGCACAGGAATTAGGAAAGCTGCAAACGATGGTGGATTATTGCCATACAGAAGGCTGTTTACAAAATGCCATCTTAACGTATTTCGGCGAAGTACCAGGGATGCCTTGTAGTCGTTGTAGTAACTGTAATGATGGACGAGAAGTGAAAGATGTGACGGTAGATGCACAAAAGGTATTAGCCTGTGTCGTAAGGATGGGGCAGAAATTCGGTAAGACAATGGTGGCCCAAGTGTTAATAGGCTCCAAAAATCAAAAGGTCACTGAATTTGGCTTTGCAAGGCTATCTACCTATGGCATATTAAAAGGGCAATATTCCTCAAAGGATGTCTCAACCTTTATTGAGTTTTTAATTGCTGAGGGCGTTCTTGCCGTTAAACATGGCACTTTTCCAACCATTTATGTATCAGAGGAAGGAAAAGAGGTCTTACTCGGGAATCAACAAGTCATGAGAAAAGAAGCTGTTACTGTACGTAAGCTTGTAGACAATGATCCGTTATTTGAGCATTTACGATTATTACGTAAAGAGATTGCAGATGAGGAAAAGGTGCCACCATTTGTTGTGTTCTCTGATAAAACATTACGTGATTTATGTGACAAAAAACCGAATGAGCTAGAAGATTTACGACATGTTAGCGGTATTGGTGAAGTAAAATTCGAAAAATATGGCGAGCGTTTCTTCGATGCTCTGCAGTCTTTTTTGAAAACAGTTTAAAAAGGAAAAAGGGAAGTGCTTAATTCAACAGAATTAGGCACTTCCTTTATGTTCGCAAAGTATTACAACCTACTATCTCTCCCAAAGCTCGATCAGTCGACCTTCAGGATCTTTAATCCAAACAAACTTTCCAAATTCACTTATTTCCTTTTCCTTCTCAAGAGGAACACCAATATGTTCGAGATGCTTAATAGTTTCGTCTATATCATGTACTTGGAAATTTAACATTACTTGTTGTTCTATTGGAAAATAGCTGTCATTTTCGTTAAAGAATGAAAAGATCGTCTCATTTCCTAATTCGGGTTTAATCACAGTTCCATTCCAAATGTCTATGTCCAACTTCAACACGTCACTGTACCATTTTTTGATAACATCAAGATTGTTAGTTCTCCAAAATATTCCCCCGATGCCTTTAATCATCGTATTTAGCTCCTGTCTGACTGTAAATTTTTTGAATTTATGTTTAGTACCTTCTTCAACTATACCGCTTGAATAGTTGAAGTACAATTTTTCACATCATCGATTTTGTCATAAATATCCATTAAATAAATCACCACAAAGAATAACTAAAGAGGAGATTTTCAAAACTACAGTACCAAAATAAAAAAACCCGGAATAGTAATATTCCGGGCTTGATTCACTTACTTATAGTGCTCCATGACACACTGCCTCGCTTCCGCATTGATCTTAAATTTTTAAGACAACTGTGCTTTAGCTTCATTCAGTTTTGATGGTCCTTCTGAGTTACCGGTCAATCCCACTCATCGGGTTAACCCTCCTTGTCATTGGATTTGAAAGTGAAATCTTAAATAGTATAGACCGTTCATTATTTTCTATACACGTTTTTAAAAAGAAAAAAATCCAACGGCTATACTTTTCCGGCATAAATGCGTCCTGAATCGCCTTAGGCCCGCAGATGTTAAGCGAAGCGCCAGCAACACCATGTTTTTGTCTGTGCGAAAGCAAGCGCCAGCAACACCATGTTTTGTCTGTGCGAAAGCGAAGCGCCAGCAACACCATGGTGTCAGTTAGCCGTTATCGTGTGAAGAATAATTAAAGAGGGGATAAAACAAAAAATAACCCGGAATAGTAATATTCCGGGCTTGATTCACTTACTTATAGTGCTCCATGACACACTGCCTCGCTTCCGCATTGATCTTAAAATTTTTAAGAAACTGTGCTTTAGCTTCATTCAGCTTTGATGGTCCTTCTGAGTTACCGGTCAGCCCCACTCATCGGGTTAACCCTCCTTGTCATTGGATTTGAAAGTGAAATCTTAAATAGTATAGACCGTTCATTATTTTTTATACACGTAAACAAAAAAAGAAAAATCCATTTTGAAAACGGCTAAGCCATGAGTAAAAAAGGGACGTCAATCAAAATGAAATATCATAAAAATTATTTCTCCCAATGCTCAGTGATGAACTGATCACGGCCAGAAAGCGCTCGGTCTTTCTGATAATGCTCCGACTCTTTTTTATAAAAATCCTGATGATAATCTTCTGCAGGGTAGAAGTGCTTAGCATCGCGAATTGTGGTTACAATAGGTTTATCGAAGCGACCATTGTTTGCTAGCTTTTCCTTGGAAGCTTCTGCAATGCGCTTTTGTTCGTCTGAATAAGTAAAGATAGCTGTCGTATATGATTCACCACGGTCATGGAATTGACCAAAAGCATCTGTAGGGTCGATTTGCATCCAGTAAATCTCAAGGAGCTGCTCATAACTAAAAACGCTAGGGTCAAATTCAATTTCGACTACTTCTAAATGGCCAGAAGTACCTTTTTTGACATCCTCATAAGTAGGATTGTCTATATGGCCACCCATGTAGCCAGAAGTGACCTTATGTATACCATCCCATTCAACAAATGGCTTTACCATACACCAAAAACAACCGCCAGCAAACGTAGCTTTCTCAATCATGATCATCATCCTTTCTGTCGTGAAAATATTATAGCATTATTTGGTACATTCCTGGCAAAAAGGGTGTAAAATAACCTTTAAATAGTTATTGAAAGGATTCGCAACATACTATAAAATGAACCTTTCTTTCGATGGAATCGTTACATTACTATAAAAAATAGAGGAGTTAACAGTTATGGAAGAGCAAGATTATTCAAGACGCTCGCAGCGCCCACAAAAAAAGCGTTTGCGTAAAGGGCGAGCATTCTTCACATTGTTATTACTGTTTGTCATCGTGATTGCAGGTTATTCCGTTATGCAATATCGAAGTGGACTGAAATTGGCAAATGATACAAAGGTAGCCCAAGAGAATTTCAAGGGCGATACAGTAAATGGCGATGTGGAAAACTATTTATTATTAGGGATTGATACTCGTGGTGAAGAAAAATCACGTACAGATACAATGATGGTATTATCGTGGAATAAGAAAACAAATGATATGAAGCTCGTGTCGCTCATGCGAGATATTTATGCAGATATTCCTGGTTATAAATCCTATAAGCTTAACACGGCGTACTATTTAGACGGTGTTCAATTATTAAAAGATACGATTACCAATATGTTTGGCCTACCGATTCATCATTATGCCATTATAGATTTTAAAAATTTCGAATCACTAGTAGATATTTTAGCGCCAAATGGTGTTGAAATCGATGTAGATAAAGATATGTCCGAAAATATTGGGGTTTCATTAAAACAAGGTGTTCATAACTTAAACGGTCAAGAATTACTTGGCTTTGCTCGATTCCGTCACGATGCTGAAGGGGATTTCGGTCGAGTAGCACGTCAGCAAAAGGTGATCGAAGCCTTAAAAAATGAAGTTTTATCACCTCAAAATATGTTGAACTTACCAAAATTCGTTGGAGCAGCGCAAGGATATATAACGACGGACTATTCATCAGCAGAAGAAGTTCAACAAGTGCTGAAAATGGTGTCGAAAGGTAAAGTCAATATAGAAAAAGCAACAGTTCCTATTGAAGGTAGTTATAATTTCCAAAGCTTTAGAGGTGTCGGTGATTCAATTGTTATGGATGTAGAGAAAAACAAAGAATTTTTACGTAAATTTTTAGGAATTCCTTTAGAGTGATTTTTAGCAAAATCCAACATCATCTTGTAAAATAAGGATATAGGATTGGTATTGGGGTGATTAGATGGAAAAAGACAGATCAGATGAGCGTTCAAATTTCTTTTCAACGAAGTTTATTCGCTTTATCGGTGGTAAAAACTTATTTTTTACACTGATTGTTTTATTATTATTAGCGTGCGTAATTTTTATGTTTCAAAAAGTTTCCTTTATATTTACCCCGCTAAAAGTTTTATTTGAGGTAGTTATTCTGCCAGGGGTATTAGCCATTATTGGGTATTATTTACTTCGTCCAATATTGGGGCTTTTCGAAAGATGGCGGATCCCAAGGGTTTGGGGTATCTTTCTTCTATATATTATTCTGATTGGCATCATTACGTTATTAGTAGTACTTGTCTATCCGTTTTTACGAGACCAGTTTACTAATTTAGCACAGGAATTCCCAGGATATTTTATGGCTTTTACACAAAATATTGCTGAGTTTCTCAATAATGCACGTCTTAACGAGTATTTAGATAAAGTTAATTTAAATTATGATTCAATGGTAGAGAATTTTACTACAGATATGGTGGAAACGGTAAAAGATACGGCTGCGAATTTAGCGCAAGGCGTAGCATCTGGAATTACTGGATTCGTTTCAGCGTTAACTGGGATTGTTCTATCATTAGTGACAGTGCCATTTATTTTATTTTACTTACTTAAAGATGGTAAAAAACTACCGAGCTTTATTATAAAAGTTTGTCCGCCACGTACGCGTAAAGAAGTAACAGAAATCTTACATGACATGGACAAGCAAATTAGTTCTTATATTCAAGGACAAATTTTAGTGTCCATGTGCATAGGTGCAATGGTGACTATCGGCTTTTTAATTATCGGTATGAAATATGCCTTATTGCTTGGCTTCCTTGCTATGGTTACGAGCGTGGTTCCGTACTTAGGGCCTGTTATCGCCATTACGCCAGCGGTCATTATCGCTCTTGTTACATCGCCATTCATGCTTATTAAGCTAGCCATTGTCTGGACGGTCGTACAGCTCATTGAAGGGAAATTTATTTCTCCACAAATTATGGGTAAATCACTGAGTATCCATCCAATTACAATTATTTTCGTGTTATTAACGGCGGGTTCTTTATTTGGCGTACCAGGTGTCATTTTAGGGATTCCGGGCTATGCCATTTTAAAAGTGCTAGTAACCCATTTATTTAAACTATATAAACAGCGTTATAATCGTTATACGGATGAGATGCATCAAAAATATGATGTGTAATGAAGAGACAGTTACTGCGGAAGTGCAGTAGCTGTTTTTTTATTAAATTGATCTTTGCATTAACGATAAGAATCTTCCACTTATGTGGTGTCAATATGTTAACCTTATATTAGGGTCGCAAAGAGGATGGAGGGAACAGAGAATGAATTACGTACCGATTAATTTACAAGAGAAATTAGATATATTCCAAGAACTCTGGTCTCCAAAGCTTATTGCTGAATGAATGATTATCAATTTAAGCTAGTCAAAGTACAAGGGGATTTTGTTTGGCAGAAACATGAAGATACAGATGAAGTTTTTATCGTCATTGAAGGAAATTTAATCATTGAATTTCGTGATGGAAAAGTTACTTTGAAGGAAGGGGAAATGTTTGTTGTTCCACGAAATGTCGATCATAAGCCTTACGCTGCATCCGAGTGTGAAATTATGCTTGTAGAGCCTAAAGGTGTTGTGAATACTGGACAAGAACAAACAGAGCAAACAGCAGAAAATGATGTTTGGCTTTAACTTTTCATTATGAAAAATTAATATACGCAACAGAACCCTTCAAACCATTAAAGTTAGAAGGGTTTATGTTGTTATATGATAATTTTTGTGGTGTAACTTGCACTTGTACTAAACGATCAATATCATCTAATCAAGTATTCTCTAAGAATTACTTAACATCCAAATGGAGGTTACATATTTTGAAACTGGAAAGACTCTTATCTATTATTATTCTTCTACTGAACCGTCGAAAGGTGCAGGCTAAGGACCTGGCGGAGCAGTTTGAGGTATCCATTCGGACTATATATCGAGATATTGATTCAATTAATGCAGCCGGCATCCCGATCGTCACCTATCAAGGAACAAATGGTGGCATTGGTTTGGCAGAAGGTTACCGTTTGGATCGAAATTTGCTAACAAATGACGAGCTTGCTACTATCGTTACCGCTCTTCGCAGTATTTCCACTTCATACGGCAAAGAGCAACACCAACGCCTTGTGGAAAAAATAAATAGTGTCGTACTACCAGCACATGAAGAAGAATTTCAACATAAGACAAATCGCGTACTAATCGATTACTCTCCTTGGGATGGTATTGAAAAACTCCGTCCGAAACTACAACTATTAGACGAAGCAATAGATAGCTGTGTATTAGTGTACTTCACCTATTCGAATGCAGATGGTGAAGTTTCCCAGCGAATAGTAGAGCCACATATGCTCATGCTCAAAGGAAGGCAATGGTATCTACAAGCTTATTGTCTAGAGAAAAAAGAGTTCCGCCTCTTTAAACTAAAAAGAATGAAAGGGCTCGAAGTAGATCGTGAAAAAAACTTCATTCGTCGAGATCACGCTACTCAGAAACAGGGTGAAGGCCAGCGTAAATTCAAGCCATCCGATGTACCAGAAGTTGTCTTTCGATTCCAAGATGAAGCTCGGCATTTAGCAGAAGAATGGTTTGGTATTGAAGAACTTTTGCCAGATGAGGATGGCAGTTGGCTAGTAAAAAAGGCGTATCCAGAAAATGAATGGCTCTATAGTTTCATTCTTAGCTTGGGCCATCATGTAGAGGTGCTTGAACCTCAACATTTACGGGAAATCATTGCTAGTCGTGCTGAAAAAATAGCGATCATTTACAAAAATGACATAGCAACATGACAATCAGTTGTCAGGTTTATTGTTTTATACTGGTTTTATTCTATAATAAGGAGAATGATTTAGGATGAAACAAAACGAACAAAAAAATATGACTGAATGGAATCACGTATCGTCTAAAGAAAACATACCTACGAAACGAATTGAACCTAGCCGAATTGAGGTATTATCTTCCTTCACCTTAGCTGGAATTAGTGCCGTTACAACAAATGAAGCAGAACGAAGCCAAGATGGCAAAATTGGTAAGTTGTTCGAAGAGTTCCACTCTCAAAATATTGGTAAGAAGCTAGGAGTTCATATTCAAGAGGATGGTCATTATAGCTGTTACTTCAACTATGAAGATGGAGATGCGGGACTTTATGAAGTAATGGTAAGCGTACATATTAATGAAGAATTACAACTTCAGAATCTAGATATGATAAAAGCATTTACTGTTCCTGCTGCAAAATATGCTGTATTCGTTACAAAACGTGGACCAATTATAGAAATGATTCAGCGTACTTGGGCTGATATTTGGCAATGGTCACAGCAGCCAGGGAATAACCGAGCATTCACAGGTGATTTTGAATATTATAGCAAGGATATTAATCCAGAGGACGGACAAGCAGAAATTTATATTTCGATAAAATAGCTTTCGTGTTGTAGTAGACAATTTGAATTGCCTTTAGAAAATTATTAATCGTACGGTTGAGTATTGATTAGTTTGTTATTTTTAAAAAAGGAATGATGAATATGCGTACAATTGAAAATACCAAGGTGGAGGAAGTATTCAAACAGTATCCTAAACACATTCAGTCGAAACTATTGATTCTTCGTCAGTTAATTTTGGATACGGCAATAGAGACAGAAAGCGTAGATCATGTGGAAGAAACGTTAAAATGGGGAGAACCAAGTTATATCACAAAAAAAGGGAGTACAATTAGACTAGGTTGGAAACAGTCAAATCCAGATCAATACGCCATGTATTTTAACTGTAATACGAAGCTAATTGATACATTTAAAGAGGTTTATAGAGATGTATTCAACTATGAAGGGAATCGAGCGATTGTATTTGCTGTAAATGATGAAATACCAGTAAATGAAGTAAAACAGTGCATTGCATTAGCACTAACTTATCATACTCGAAAGCATCTTCCAATGCTTGGATTATAATGAATAGACGTTAACACATTTTTATTTGAAGTAGTTTTACTTCAATATGTTATGAGTAAAAACAACATATTGAACGATAGCAAAAACCCTTCCAACCAGTAAAGTTAGAAGGGTTTTTGTTGTTGATATGATTATTTTTGTGGTGGATAATTTGTAACATCTTATTTTAATCGAGTAAATATACGTTTTACCTGGGGGTTTCTAAAGAAAAGTTAGCCAATAATTAAAATTGTGGTAGAACAATAGGTTGCAGAGAATCAAAAAAGGTGGATTACTAATCATTTTGAGTAGTCTAATTAGATAATTAATGAGAAAGCACCTGTTAGCCATCCATGTAGTGTAAAACCAACGGTACACCAAAGAGAGTGAAAGATTATTACGTTCTTTCAAGGGAGTTTAAGTACATTTCTTCACATTCTTTTCTTTAAATAAAATGAGCAAAAACCTGAAATACAAAGGCAAGCTATAAACGTCCAGAAGTTAAAAAATAAATGATTAGAAAAAGGATTTAAATAGGATATTTCGTATTCAAAATATGGGTTGATTTCATTTCGAAAAGACACGATTCGATAAATCGACATGCCAAATACCAGCACAAACACACCCGAATAGCAGGCTTTAAATAGTTTTCGTTTCACTGGAAAACGTTCATGTAACTTTTCAAAAACAAACATCATTGCAAAGAAAAAATAAAGAATAATTAACATCGGAAACATCACAAACATTAAGCCTGGGTTTCCGTTTCCTCCAACAAAATTCTCACCTGTGGGGTCGAATGAAGGAGTAGCCATAGCAGTGAGTGTAAAACCGACAATGCTTACAATTCCTGAGATAACAACACTTAGCAAAAAAAGAAAACGCATACTACTCCTCCTTAACAACCTGTCCCTTTAGTAAATAAAATTCAACAAAAAGAGCATAAATCCTTGTTGAATAAACGCCATTTAGTAAGTAGCGTATGCTTTCCGAAAATACAATGCATGTAAAATTAAATGAAAAATTGGTAATGTATTATATTGAAGGGAGAGTGTTTTATGAAAAAGGTGATTGTATCGTTCGGGTTCATCATTTTACTCGTTGGAGCGTTCGTATTTTACAACAAACTCTATCTCCACTCCCGATAGAAAATATAAGTAAAAAACAGTTATAGAAAAAATAAATGATTCCGACTCGAAAGCATTTTCCAATGCTTCGGAAATAGTAATATAAGCTCCATCTAATTGTTAGGCTCATTATGAATAAAAGTACCCTAAATTAGCGACTTTTTTAAGTGTCTGTCCAATTGGGTACTTATTTCGTAAGGTATGATTTTAATTATAAGGACTTCTATGATTTAAACATTACTCTAATTTTTCTAGAATGGAATAAATATCTGGTGACTCTTCGATTAGAAATATTTTGTTATCCTCTTTGACATTGTAAATGACTGTTCCTTCATCGTAATAATTGGAAGTTAAATTCTCCTTTTCGATATCAGAGGATGGTACCCTTCTCTTTATTTCACCAAATACTTCTCCCGTTGAATATTTTTCATATTTTGTTAAGTCATAAGAGGCATAAATTGTTCCATTTAAATTTACCATAGGTACATACGATTGTTCTTGTTCTGTATCTGAAATATCATTTTCTAGAATTGTTGAACAGCCACTCAAGACTATTATTGCAGCCACTAGACAACCAAAAATAGTATACTTCAAAAAATCTCATCCCTTCATTATTTCGTTTGCTAACTTAGACGTCTGATTAACTAAGTAAATTACCTCCCTTTAGGCCTTAGTGTAATAGAATGTAATATATGGAAATAAAAAATGAAAATTAGTGGTAATATATTATATTAAAAGGAGAGAGTGTTTTATGCAAAAGGTGATAGTATCAATCGGGCTCATTATTTTACTCGTTGGAACGTTCGTATTTTACAATAAATTTTATCTTCCTCCACTCCCAATAGAAAGTATAAGTAAAAAAACAGTTATAGAAAAAATAAATGATTCCGAAACACGAATGGTTAAATTGCGGAAAGAAAACGGCAAAGAATGGTATGTATTAAAGGGAGAAAATATATCCACAGCTGATGAAATGATCAAAGAAATGCTTGATCAAAACGGTTGGGTTTTCAAAGAAAGGGATGGCCGTGGACTCTTCTTTGAAAGACATGGCGAAAATTTGATTGTAACGACACAAATGTGGACTGGAGACTATGTGTTAGTGGATTTTCCTGCCGATTTTAACGAATAAGAGCGTTTTAAAATAAAGGAGTGCTTTATGGGATATATAAAAGATTTGCGCAAAGTAGTTGGAGTGCGGTACTTGTGTATTGGTTAATAATAATCATCAACAGGTTTTATTACAGCTTCGTATAGATAATGAGTGTTGGGGGTTAATTGGGGGTTCAATGGAGCTAGGTGAAACATTAGAGCAAGTAGCGCATCGAGAATTATTGGAGGAAACAGGACTAAAAGCTAAAAATCTAATATTAATCAATACGTATTCTGGACAAGATTTTTATTATCAATATCCGCATGGTGATGAAGTTTATAACGTTGTTTCAGCATTTGAATGTAAAGTATATAATGGCCAACTTATTCATGATCAAGCTGAGGCAACGATGCTACAGTTTTTCTCTTTAGATGATTTACCTAAAAATATTAGCCCTCCTGATAGACCGATACTTGAGGATTATATAATAAACAATAAAAACCCTTCCAACCATTAAAGTTAGAAGGGTTTTTATATTAGATGATTATTTTTGTGGTGCTAGTTGTACTTGTGCTAAGCGATCAACAGCTTCTTGCAACATTTCTTTCGGTTGTACTAAGGCTAAACGTAAATAGCCTTGTCCAGCCGAGCCAAATACTGTACCAGGAACTGTTACGATTCCTGCTTGTTCAATTAGTTTAAAGGCTAGTTCTGTACAGTCAATATCGTACGGATATTTTGCCCAGACGAACATGCCACCTTCAGAAGGCGCTGCATCCCATCCTAATGTATGTAAGCCATTCATTAATGTTTTATGGCGTTCTGAGAATGTTGCGCGTAGGTCTGATGTAATTTCCTCTGCGTTATCAAGTGCTACGACCGCAGCATCTTGAATTGGTTCGAAAATACCGAAATCTAAATTTGATTTTAATTGTTTTAAAATCGAAATCATCTTAGCGTTACCCGCGATATAAGCGATACGTGTACCAGCAAGGCTAAAGCTTTTCGATAATGAGTTAATTTCCATCCCAACTTCTTTTGCGCCAGGAGTGGCTAGGAAGCTGATTGGACCATCACCAGTAAAGTAGAACTCAGAGTATGCTGCATCATGTAGAACGATGATGTTGTATTTTTTCGCAAAGGCAATGACTTTTTCAAAATAGGCGATTGAAGGCATTGCAGGCACAGGATTACCTGGTAAGTTTAAAATTAGTAGTTTTGCTTTTTGCGCAATCTCTTCAGGAACAGCATCTAAGTCTGGTAAATAATCGTTGTCAGCTGTTTGAGGCATATAGTAAGGTGTTGCGCCTGCTAGATGAATTCCTGCATCATAGGCTACGTAAGCTGGGTTTGTAGAAAGTACGATATCTCCTGGATCACAAAAGGCGATTGGTAAATGCACTAATCCTTCTTGAGAGCCGATCGTTTGAATGATTTCAGAAGCGGGATCTAAATCTACATTACTACGACGTTTATAGTAGCGACTAACAGCTTCATAAAAACGTTGCGTGCCTGTTAATGTATAGCCGTAGGATTCTGCTAAGCCCGCTCTATACGATAAATGCTCGCGAATTTTAGCATGAGGAGGAAGGTCAGGACTACCTAAGCTTAAATCAATCATTTTCATGCCTTTTGCTTCCAGTTGCTTAGCATGATTTTTTAAATCTCCGAAAATTGCTGGTGTGAATAAAGACATTTTTTTAGATGGTACGATTTTCAAACTAGTACACTCCTTATAGTTGTATAACAGAATAGTAGTTCACATTTTATCATACTAAAGCATATAAAGGGAAAGTTATTCTGAAAAAAGAATATATTTCTATAATGGAGAAGATGCATGCATAGACTAGCGGGAATAAATTAACTTTTTTCAGCTGTAGTCTCCCATCTTGATAGATGATGTAATGAAAACAATTTTCAGTCATTTTCAGTGAGTGTGCAATCACCTGTGAAATAGAGGAACTTAGGTTAAGAACTTCACCTCCTGTGAAAACGCCTGAATGACCGATATCGTGTCGGCCTAAAGCCTCCGGCGGATGTCACAGAATCGGATAGGTGCGCATAGGGGATATTAGCCTAAAATCATCGCATCCATGCGATTATGGCTAACTGACCTGCATTGTACAGGCCTAAACACAAAGCCGATTCCGGACGCATTGTTTATCTGTGCGAAAGCGAAGCGACAGCAACAATTATGCCGAGGCATATATGATCTAATACTGGAAACAATGATTTTGACGGAAAAAGTGGAACGTTTCTGCTATCATAAAATGGAAAGGAGCTGTCAGTCATGGATGTTTATTCTTTGAGTGGTCCAAGTGGAACAGGGAAAAGTACAAGCGCACTAGTTTTCGCCCATAAAATCGGGGTAGAGGCTCTTATTGATGATGGTCTTCTTATTGTAAATGGTGTGAAAGTAGCTGGAATTTCCGCGAAGTTTGAGAAAAATACGATTACAGCCGTTCGTCGAGCGATTTTTACAGATGATACACATCGTAATGAAGTAAAAAAAGCACTTAATACACATAAAGTACAGTCGATTTTGCTAATTGGTACGTCCGATAAAATGACTAAAACGATCGCTCGTCAGCTTGAGCTTTCTCCAATCAATACATATTACTATGTCGAGGATGTACGTTCTCAAAAAGAAATAGCAAAAGCTCGCTTTATTCGACAGACGCAGGGGAAGCATGTGATGCCAATCCCGTACCGACAAGTCGAGCAAAACTTTTTTAAACGACTCGTTCAAAAAGGGAAGGAGATTTTCTCTACAAGGCGTGAAAAAATAGGGGAGACGACGATTGTTCGTCCTGATTTTCAACAAGAGTATATTGAAATTGGTAAGCATGTTTATGTGCAGCTACTCACGTATTGCTGTGTAGAGCAAGATATCGTTCACAAAGTTGAGCATGTACAATTCGTGTTAGGCGATTTAGTGCAAGCAACGATTACTTTACAGTTAAAGATACCTATTACTTATTCCATACCAGATCGATTGTATGCATTACAAAAATCGATACAGGCGGAATTCCACCAGCATTTTGGGTATGAATTAGATGCGATTCATCTTCAAATTAAGTCGGTAGTACAAAAGCGAAAATCGTAAAAAACAGGTACTCCATTCGCAAGAGGGCGAGCGGAGTACCTGTTTTCTATTTCGACTGACGTATAAATTGTGGCTGACGTTTTTCTACAAAGGCACGGCAACCTTCTGCAAAATCCTTTCCGACAAACGGTGTTGAACCTTGCCATAATGAAGGTACACTGTCCACACATTCTTGAACAGATTGCTTCACAGCTAGTAAAGATTCAGGTGACATGCCTGCAACAAGCTTACCCATACGAATCATGTATTTATTTAAGTCTTTTTCAGCTACTAAATAATTAAGCATGCCAAGCTTAAAGGCTTCTTCAGCTTTAAACATGCGACCCGTAAATACTAAATCTTTTGTTGTAGAAGGGCCAACTAATTGAACTAAACGTTGAGCAAATTTGTTATTTAACGTGATTCCTAATTTACCGACAGGGATGCCGAGCTTTGCTTTTTCAGAGCCGATGCGGATATCACAGGCTAATGCAAGCTCTAAACCAGCACCCATTGCGGGACCATTAATGACGCCAATCGTTGGAATTGGTAAACGCTCAATTGTGGAAATCGTTTTCTCCATATGTACAAACGCTTCTTCGGCTTTTTCAAGAGAAATGGCGTTGAATTCTTTAATATCTGAGCCGGCTGTAAAATTTTCACCAGAGCCGCGTAAAATTAATACTTTGTTTTTCGGATTATCTAATACTTGTAAGGCAATTTTAGCTAATTGATCCCACATATTTGCTGTAAGTGCGTTTTTAGCCTGTGGGCGATGGATCGTAATAATTGCTAGCCCAGCTGTTTCTTGATAAATAATTTTTGCGTCTTCTGCTTCAAGTCGAGTTGTTTTTACTTGCATACTTGAAAAGCCCCCTACATGTTATAGTTGTTCCTCTTATTATATAACACAAACGGACATAAACACTAAATTATACGAATTTTCATGTAAATCAGCCTAGTTATACAAGAATAGAGGCATAGTAAAGAAATTGTATTACAACAAAGTACGGAAAATTACTATTGTAAGAAAACAAAAGATGTGGGACACTGCTAAAGGAGTATTTGAACACTGGAAGCGGGATCGTGTATGAACACTACAGATTATCCGACATTATAATTTATATATATGAATTAATAACTAACGCCCCAAAAATATAGTAAACTTAATTAAACCACGCACAGTTAATAAGGAGGTCGTAAGATGGTCACTCTAGTGGAAGCATGGAACAGCTATTTTTTACTTTTAAATTCATTGAAGAAAAGTGCTGCTACACAAAAACAATACAATATAGATGGGCAGCAATTTTTAGCGTTTGCTCATGAGAACAACTACTTGAATGTAGATTATCATTTAAAAGAATTGTTATTTATATATAGTAATTATTTAAAAGAGAGTTACGCAAATGTCAACACGTTTAATCATAAAATTGCAACATTGCGGGGCTTTATAGACTTTGTCTTTTTAAGAGAATGGGTAGATCCCTTTGATTATGAGGGTATTTTACAGCCTAAAAAGAGACAAAAAGAGGCTTTGACTTTGTTGACAAAGAAGCAATTAATCCAAATTGCGAATGTCTGGCCAACTTATTTTCAATACGCTAAAACAATGGAGCATGCTTGGCTAGCAAGACGTAATGGCTGCATTGTCCAACTACTTATGGAAACAGGATGCAAACCAGCAGAACTTGTACGTATGAGATGGTCTCATATTCAGTTTGAGTCATCGTTTATTTACATTGCTAATCAAAATGGGCGTAGAGAAATAAAGCTGACTTCAATTTTAATGAATATGCTGGCGCACTATAAAGAAGCAACCGAAGAATTACATGAAGAAAAGCTAGGAGAATGGGTATGGGTAAGTGAGGCTAGTCAATCTAAATCCATTTCTACAAAAACAATTGAGCGAATTTTTCAAACGATATCAAAGGATATTGGCACAAATGTGAGAGCCACGGATTTGCGGTATACCGTCATGCAAAAGGCATTTCAAAGTGAAAAAACAATAGAAAATATTCAGGGGAAAATGGGCTATGTACGAAAATGGGTACTGACTGAAAGACAGGACCGTTTTGAATAAAGAAAGATCGTTTTTTCGACTGTATTGGATTGTGATTAAGCGTATATAAATAACAATAGTAAATTTGTGCACGTTTTTATAAATTAATTTTTTAGTATTTTTTTTAACACTTCAATATGGAGGTTATCATGGATTACTTTAATAATAAGGCATTTGAGGAACATAGAAAAAATACATATAGCATATTAGAGCAAATACCTTCTGCTAAAAGTCCAGTTGGATGGACTTTTAAGGGTCATTTTAGTATTGGTGGTTTTGAATATTTCGGGTTTGATGAATCATCCGATTTATTACTTGTCGTATCAAGTAATGGTAGGGGAATTATAGATTTAGCAAGAGCAGAAAAAATATCCCGAGATTATACAGGTGACTTTGTTTTAGATGAAACATTGTTAATTTGTGAAGGCTTCGACGTTTTAAAAGATAAATCGATTAAATTGGCAAGCAAATATGGTGGGAGCATACTGCCAGTCAGTAATAAATTCGAGGATTGTTTACAAAGAGTATCACCTCTATATCCATGTGAAGATATAATTTATCACCCTGCGTTTGAGGACTATTTGGTCGAAGGCCCAAATAAAAATTGTGTTCGCATTTTAGAGGTTTTTTGTATTGCTATGGGTTTTCATTTAGTGGCAATTATTTTGTAATTGCAGATGACGGCGGTATTTTATTTTGGGAAAGAAATAATGCCGAGGCATAATTAATAAAATGCATCTTCATTTATTACTAAAATAGATAATGAATACCTGTACTTAAAGTAAAGCGAGGAAACATTATTAGGGGAAGCAAAAGCAAATTCAATATGGAAATTCACTGTCAAGATTAAAGCCTAAAAATCTGGCACTAGTCTAACTGTTGTGGCAAAAGATAAGGCTGGAAACAAAATTGAAGCAACGGACATAATCGTTTCTTCTAGATAACAAACATTTACATTTATAATGCATGTAAAAATGAAAAGGGCTGTCATAAAAGTGACTTTTGTGACAGCTCTTAGTTTTCCATAAGAATGGATTTAACTTCATAGAGCTCTATAATGTAGTTTTAATAGATATTCAACATCTTGAACAATAAATAAAAATGTTTATTGAAGTACAGCTTAGAACGGACTCTTAAATTTGAAGGAGACAGAAATAAAATGGAAATTTACTAACCTCATTTAGACATTTCACGGAGGACCGTATCATAAATAAGTGTTGTTTAAATCCAATCATTGAAAAACAATGATTGGATTTTTTAGGTTACAAAACCTCCTTATGAATGGGTTGTGGCTTTTTATGTTTATTTGAAGTCTATAAATATTTGTCTCTATACTCTAGGGTATTTTATACTTCACGTAACAGATTTCTTCTAATGAGCAAGATTTATCATAAAGACAGCATAGGACCGATTATTTTACCTACAAGGCATATTTTTTATTATTCTATTTTCTAGTCGCCACGTTTCTCTAGATTTTTAACAGTTTTACTTTGGTCAACATCCTTTTGGTTTTTAAAGGTACCCATAAGAAAATCATAGGCTGGGTTCGTAACGCCATACCAGTAATTTTCATTTTTGAAATGATGCCATAAATGAACCTTTTTCATCCAACGACCCCATGGAGATATTGGCTGAAGGGGACGATGGGCGATATAATGCTTCCACTCATAAAATAATAAAAAAAGCATGATACCTGCAATAAATGCGTTTGTCATTACTAAGCTAGATGTAAGAAAATAAAAAATGGCTGCTGCAATGGCAATGTTTGGCACACTATACCATAACGGTAAAAATAGTAAATGCAATTCATTTGGATTTGCATGGTGGTCATAATGTAAGCGTTTAAGCATTTTTAACAAAAATGCATTCTTTGGTGGTTTCAGATGAAAAAGAAATCTGTGCGTAACATACTCAGCTAAGGAATACATAATCATTCCAAGAATAAAAGCACCAAAAATTCCGATAGAGGTTAAATGTAGAATCATAAATCCAAAACTAATAAGGAATAGACAGGTCATGATTAAAATATCAGGATAAGAAAAATATTCTTTAAAATATTTCAATTTCATTTATCACGCCTCCAGTATTCTTTATTTTTTTCTATCGTTCCAAAGTGCTAAGCTTTTCGCCATTGTTGTGGTAGACAGCCTTTCCGCTTCCATTGCATCTCCTCTTAATGCAGCTTTTAATAAACCGTGGTAAAAGTCGAAGGACAACACACGATGTTCTTTTACAGAAAAATATCTTTTTGCCATATCTATATAAATAGAATCGAAGCTATTTAAAATGAGTAGAAAGATTGGATTAACTGCAAGGCCAGCACACCTTTTTTGCAAATCCCAATCAAATGCTGCATAGCTTTCTGCACTATCTTCAAGCTGCTCTAGATTGGCAAGGAGAGCAACCACTTTTGGTTGATTAAACGTGACAGCATCACGAATATAAGTCGGAGCCAAAGAACTTCTTAATTCTAATAAGTACATGATAAATTCATCTGTTATGGTATGTTGATTCTCAACAATATTAACAAGTGTCGTTAAATTTCCATTGCGCCAATAATCATTAACAACCGCAGGCATTCCTTTTCTCCCTGTTATCCATCCACCCCTTCCTAAACGTTGAAGTACCTCCCGAATAGTTGGACGACCAACACCAAATTCTTTTGCAAGCTCTCTTTCAGGAGGCAAAGTACTTCCTACAGAATAAACACCAGTCAATATGGATCTAATTAATTCATTCTCAATTTTATCTGAGGAGCGTTCCTTTTCCTTCAAATCCTCGTCCCCTTTGCTTTGTGGTAATACAAATTAAATACAGTGGTAATACCAAAAATTATATAATGAGTCTGAATTTTCTGTCAACTAAAAGTGCAAATTTTTATAAATAGGATTATCAAACAAGCTAGTAAAATACCTAGTAGAACGCAATATAAATTCAAATTATTTAAATCAAATAATTAACAAAAAGAGGGAAGTAGCATTAAATATGCCTTCACTTAGACAAATGAATTTTTCATGCCATCACTTGGATGGCCATGATGGTTTTAAAGATAAGAAGTTTCCTTATTGGAAAGCACCTAGTCGTTTTATAAATATTGGTGAAATTTAGCTAATCAACACACCTTGTTTGAAATAAAAAATCGTCATGATCTGTTAATAATTGATCAAAAATAATAGTCTGAATTATAGAAATTTAAATAATTTCTATGAAATAAATGACACTAAAAATACCTATATTTTCTTTGGTAATTTAAAAATTTTATTGCTTACAATATGTTAATTTGACACATCTATTTACAAATTTAATAGGGGTTCCTTCTATTGTTAATATAAAAAACCTCTATATGCATTTTTATTCATTTTTTATAATAAATATTAATTGTTTGCAATATGTTATACTTAGTATTTTTTGGTTCAAAAGGGTAAATGAATTAATTTTCATAGCGATTAATTATAAAAAAATATTAAAAAATAAATTGACACTCAAAAGTTTATGACTTAATATGAGTCTCAGCATAATAATATAGCTCTTATTAATAACCGTTGAGACGAGGGGTCGAAGATACGGTGGCCAAACAATTTAGTTCATAATGAACTGAATCCAGTGGGCCGAACCTGAGCACAAAATTAACTTTTGTGAACAATAAGAGGAACAGCAGCTGATAGTATTCGAAGCTTTCCTTAAAATTGGGTGAGCTTTTTTTTATGCCCTAAAAATCTATAATTTGTTAGGGGTAGTTAAAATTGTCAGAAAAAGTATTATTCACATCGGAGTCTGTATCGGAAGGACATCCAGATAAAATTGCAGACCAAATCTCAGATGCAGTATTAGACGCAGCATTATCACAAGATCCGCTATCACGTGTGGCATGTGAAGTATTCACAACTACAAACACAGTAATTGTTGGCGGAGAGATTACTACAAAAGCAGAACTAGATATCGAAAAAATTGCCCGTAATACCCTAATCGGCATTGGATACACAGATGATAAGTTCGGTATTGATGGTCATAACTGTAATGTACAAGTTTTAGTACACACGCAGTCTCCTGATATCGCAATGGGTGTTGATTCTTCTAGCGATACAAAAGAAGTTGGTGCAGGTGACCAAGGTATTATGTTCGGTTTTGCGACTAATGAAACTGAAAACTATATGCCTTTAGCAATTGAAATGGCACATATGCTTGTAAAACGTGCAACTGAGTTACGTAAAAATGGTCAATTCAAATGGGCTCGACCTGATATGAAATCACAAGTAACAATTGATTATACGGATAGTATGCAACCTAAAATTGATACTGTTTTAATGTCAATACAACATGATGATGATTTTGACCAGGTAGAATTCATTGATTACGTTACAGAAAATGTAATTAAAGCTGTTGCGAAGCAATTTGGTATGAATGAAGACTTCCGAATTTTAATTAATCCTACTGGTCGTTTCGTAGTAGGCGGACCACACGGAGATGCAGGTTTAACAGGACGTAAGATTATTGTTGATACTTATGGCGGCGCAGCTCGTCATGGTGGTGGCGCATTCTCTGGTAAAGACTGTACAAAAGTTGACCGTTCTGCGGCTTACGCAGCGCGATACGTTGCAAAAAATATTGTTGCAGCAGGCTTGACAGATAAATGTGAAATCCAATTATCATATGCAATTGGTGTAAGTGAACCAATTAGTATCGCTTTAGAAACATTTGGTACAGAAAAAGTAGCGAAAGAAGAAATTTTAAAAGCGATTCGTCAATTATTCGACTTAACGCCAAATGGCATTATTAACATGCTAAATCTACGTAAACCACAATATCAACAAGTTGCAGCTTATGGTCACTTTGGACGTAGTGATGTAAACGTAACTTGGGAAAAAACAGACAAAGTTTCAGAATTAGAGCAACTTTTAACAGTTGCTATGGGACAATAATGCAATGCGTGCAAAATCGAGTGGCTACTGAGGAATTTTTTGCCACTCAAGACCGCATGCCATTATTTGAAGCTTTAGTCAATTATACTAAACAAGATGTTACGCCGTTTGATGTACCTGGTCATAAAATGGGGCTACATGAAAACCCATTAAAATGGACGCTTGGAGAAATGACATTAAGAATGGACGTAAATTCGATGAAGGAGCTTGATTTATTAAGTCACCCGGAATCGGTTATTAAAGAAGCTCAACAATTAGCTGCACAAGCATTTAATGTCGACTACGCTTACTTTTTAGTAAATGGAACTACTGTAGGAATTTTGGCGATGATTTTAGCGACATGTAAACAAGGTGATACATTGATCGTACCTCGTAACTGCCATAAATCAGTTATGAACGGCATTATATTAAGCGGAGCAAAACCAGTATTTATTCAACCTGAAGTTGATCAACATTTTGGTATTGCACACGGAATTTCAGTTGAAAATGTAAAATCGGCACTTGCAGAAAATCCACAAGCGAAAGCTTTACTTGTAACGTATCCAACATATTTTGGGTCGATGAATCAACTGCAAGAAATTTGTAAGCTCGCACATGAACAAAATGTAACAGTTATTGTTGATAGTGCACACGGAGCGCATTTAACATTTTTACCTGATGCAAACGATGCGATTAGTGCTGGTGCAGATGCAGTAACGGTCAGTATGCATAAAACTGGGGGTTCATTAACACAAAGCTCGCTTCTATTACTACAAGAAAAACGAATCGATTCGAAGCATTTGCAAAAAGTATTAAATATGCTTCAAACGACGAGTGCAAATTATTTATTAATGAGTTCTTTAGATGTAGCACGAAGAGAATTAGCGGTGTATGGACAACAACGTTATAGCCAATTAAAGTCAATTGTTGATGCAGCAATTGAAGAAATTGAAAATAATTCACGCTATGAAGTGCTAAAAGCTGATTATGTACAACAAAATTTCAATCAAGCCTATGATTGGACGAAACTTGTTATTCGTGTGAACGATCTCGGTTTAACTGGTTTCGAAGTTTACACAATATTGAAACAGCAGTATGGCATTCAATTAGAACTTGCTGAAGGATATGTCATAATGGCAGTCATTAGTCATGTTGATACGAATGAAACAATCGGTAAATTAGTACATGCGTTAAAAGATATTGAACTTAATTACGGAAAAAAAGAAGCGATTCAGTCAGCTTATGTGACAGCGAATCAAATAAATAAATTAGCAATGACACCGCAACAGGCGTGTAATGCTGAAACAGAAACAATTTTAATTTATGATGCGGTAGGTCGAATTAGTGCAGATTCATTAATGATTTATCCACCGGGAATACCACTAATTATCCCTGGTGAAGTTATTTCAGAGGAAGTAGTAGAATTATATAACTTCTATTTTCTTAATTTTGGGAATGTTCTGTTCGAAACGAAAGAAGAAAATTATATTACAGTCGTAAGGGAGACAAATAAATGAGCATTGAATTATCAACATTAGGAAGACACGTATTAATTGAATTTTATGGTTGCCCAAGTGAAATTATCGAGCAAAACGCATTAATCGAGCAGTTTATGAATGAAGCTGCTGACTATTCTGGGGCAACAATTGTAGAATCTTGCTTCCATCATTTCAACCCATATGGTGTTTCGGGTGCAGTAATTATTGCTGAATCACATTTAACGATTCATACTTGGCCAGAATACGGATTTGCTTCTGTAGATGTTTACACATGTGGTGACTCTGTAAGTCCATGGAAGGCAGCAGAATATTTAGAACAAAAACTGCAAGCGAAAAAAACAGAATCATTTGAAGTACCACGTGGAATGGCAGATAAAATTCGCCAATTTGCAGAACAAGAAATTGATACAATTATAGTGAAACAAGAAGTATTAGAGGACGTGATTTAATGAAATGGTATACAGAACAATGGAGCGATAACTGTAAATTTTCAATCGGATACAACGAAGAGATTCATAGTGAACAATCTCCGTTCCAAAAAATCGATTTTTATAAAAGTGAAGAGTTTGGTACTTTCTTCACGTTAGACGGATTGATGATGGTTAATGAAAAAGATGAGTTCGTTTATCACGATATGATTACACACCCAGCATTCGCTACTAACCCAGATATAAAAAAGGTATTAATTATCGGTGGTGGTGATGGTGGTACTGCTCGTGAAGTACTACGTTACAAATCAGTAGAAAAAGTAGTAATGGTAGAAATCGATGAGTTAGTATTCCGTTTGAGCCAAAAATACCTTCCAATTACAGCTGCTGGCGTCGAAGAAGATCCTCGTATGGAAATGATTTTTGATGATGGCTTAGCTTATGTTCAAAACGCAGCTGATCAATCATTCGATTTAATATTAGTAGATTCTACTGATCCAATTTCAGTCGGTGAAGGCTTATTTACAACAGCTTTCTATAAAGAATGTTTCCGTGTATTAAATGAAAAAGGAATTTTAATTAACCAACACGAATCTCCATACTTTGCCGAGTATGCAGAAAACATGCGCAAAGCACATAAAAAAATTAAAGGTATTTTCCCAATCGCGAGCGTATATCAATTCCATATGCCAACATACCCATCGGGACACTGGCTATTCGGATTTGCTTCAAAAGCATTACATCCAACTAAAGATATTCAAGTAGATGCTTGGGACAAATTTGGTCTAAAAACGAAATATTACAATACAGATTTACACGTTGGCGCATTCGCACTTCCTACATTTGTGAAGGAGTCACTTAATCGTGATGAATAAGAGGCTGGGACAGAACTAAATGGTTCCTTTATAAAGCCGAATAATCTCTAGATTTACAACCTAAAAATAAATAGAAAAACCGAACGATTCCAAAACACTTCATGAGCGTTTCATTGGATAGTTCGGTTTTTTGTTTGTTGACACACTTTTTTTCTAGCACATGAAAGTGACTATTTAAATTCAGAACGTGTTGAATGAATAGCTGAAAGAAATTGTTCATTAGGGCGAGGTCATTCGGAGGTAAGAAATTAATAAAGGGTCACTCTGCAGGAGTGACCTAAAGTATAACGATAAGATACTATTTGAACTTATCTAGTTTCTTAACTTTCATTGAAGCTATTTCTCCACAATTCTTACAAATAGTCAAAATCATTGGTGAACCCGTAATATTTAGCTTATCCATCCTAATTGGTTTTACATTTGCATAAGCATAAGATCCGCCTAATTCAACTTGTGCGAAGGAATCATTACCACAAGCCTTACAAACTAATTTATTATTTTCCATTAAATCACATCGTTATGTAATTTGTGTAAATTTTATCATACAAAAGCCATGGTGTCTTTGCACGCTACAGCAAACTAAAGAACAAAATAAAGAGAATAATAAATAAGTTAATCCACTACTTATTACGAATATTTAAGAATTTATGAGAAATCCTATTTAAACTAACTTAGTTAAAATTCGGTTTGCGATATATTAAAATCAAAAGACAGAGTTTCATTCTCTACTCATTTTGTAGAATTAATCTGTCTTTAAGTTTTAATAGCAACAATCTTTTAGAAAACAGCCTTAAAAAAATCCATTTGACGTTTTGCACTATTTTTTGTATTATATTGGAGAAAAGAATGCCCGGACTAGAACGGGAGAGGTTCATAGCTGATACCCTCTATAAAAAACTATGGAAACATGATAATTATGCCATGTCCATATCGGACGTGGCTTTTTTTTATGTGTTTGCTTATGTTTTATTAGAACGATTGGTGAAGCCTCTCTTGAAAAGTGTTGGGAAACATTTTACAAGGAGGTTTTTTTATGTCTGGCCGAAGCCATGAAGAATGACTGTCGGATTTAACATTATTGGGTAACCACAGTACACAATATTTTAATTCAGTAAAAATTGATTACCGATAACTACGGTATTGAATAGTTCAATCAAGAAAGAGGTATTTAGCTACCCTCTAAAAAAAACTATGAAGAAGCAGTACTTTTTCTAGTGCTGTTTTCTTGGAACAAGGGAGTTTTTACACATGAAGCAGGAAAAAGCAATTGTTGTATTTAGTGGAGGTCAGGACAGCACAACCTGTTTGTTTTGGGCAAAAGAACGTTTTCAAGAGGTTGAAGCTGTAACTTTTAATTATGGTCAAAGGCATCATCTTGAAATTGAATGTGCGAAGGCGATAGCAGAAGAGCTCGGTGTCAAGCATCACATTCTTGATATGTCACTCCTGAACCAGCTTGCTCCAAATGCATTGACACGACAAGACATAAAGGTAGAAGACGGAGAAAATGGTGAGCTTCCATCGACTTTTGTACCTGGTCGAAATCTTCTCTTCCTTTCATTTGCGGGCGTTTTAGCGAGCCAAGTAGGAGCTAAGCATATTGTAACTGGCGTTTGTGAAACGGATTTTAGCGGATATCCGGATTGCCGAGATGTTTTTATTAAATCCTTGAATGTAACGTTAAATTTATCGATGGATGATTCCTTTGTTATTGATACACCGTTGATGTGGCTGAATAAGGCAAAGACATGGGAGCTTGCTGATCAGTTTGGAGCACTTGAATTTGTTCGGGAAAAAACGTTGACTTGCTATAACGGTGTAATAGCAGATGGCTGTGGTGAATGCCCAGCATGTAAACTGCGAAAAAAAGGGCTTGATGAGTATTTGAGCTACAGGAAGGAGTCTTAAGGCATGTCAGATTTTAGAATCGTCGATAAGCTCCAAAAACTTGATGTAGATATTCAAAGAAATCAATTGAACTATCATGCAAAGCGTGTTCTCGTAAGTAAAGAATTTACCTTCGATGCTGCTCATCATTTACATAATTATGAAGGGAAATGTAAAAACCTGCACGGTCATACGTATCGCGTAATATTAGGACTGAGTGGATACACAGATGAACGAGGTTTGATGATTGATTTTGGCGATATAAAAAGAATATGGAAAGAAAAAATAGAGATTCATTTGGATCACCGTTATTTAAATGAGACGCTTCCACCAATGAATACGACGGCAGAGAATATTGTTGTTTGGATTTACGAAAAGCTGGCTGCGACCTTGCTTGATGAACAAAGATATGACGGTGCGCGTGTTGAGTTTATTCGGCTATACGAAACTCCGACTAGTTATGCAGAAGCGAGACGGGAGTGGATGGAAGTTGAGTAAGATACCTGTTATCGAGATTTTTGGACCGACGATTCAAGGTGAGGGAATGGTAGTTGGCCAAAAGACAATGTTTGTGAGAACTGCCGGCTGTGATTATTCTTGTTCTTGGTGTGATTCATCGTTTACGTGGGATGGCAGTGGAAAGCATCTTATTGTCCAAATGACAGCTGAAGAGATTTGGTCTGAGTTGAAACGTCTCGGAGGCAGCGGCTTTTCATTTGTCACGATTTCAGGAGGCAACCCTGCACTCATCCGAAATTTGGAGGGGCTCATTGCCACTTTAAAAGAAAATGACATAAAGGTCGGGGTGGAAACACAGGGAAGTAGGTGGCAAAAATGGATGTATGAGATTGATGAGTTGACAATTTCCCCAAAGCCACCTAGCTCTGGTATGACGACAAATTATTCGGTGCTCTCTGAAATCTTCGAAAAACTTAAAAATCGAAACAGTAATCATCATGTATCCCTTAAAATAGTCGTTTTTAATCAAGAGGATTACGAGTATGCTAAACAAATTCACCATCGTTATCCAATGATTCCTTTTTATCTGCAAGTCGGTAACGATGATCTCACGACGACGGACAATTCACAATTAATTACACATTTATTAGATAAATATCATGCGCTGATTGATAGAGTGATGAAGGATGAGGAATTAAGAAATGTCAAAGTACTGCCACAGTTGCATGCACTTGTTTGGGGGAATAAAAGAGGGGTATAGTGCCATTACAAAAATGGCATTAAGACAAATTCTAGAAGAGGATTATGATAACTTGCGACGGTATGAAAGTATAGGCTAATATGGCCTATACTTTTTTTGTGCGTCCAGCAGCATGGATGTAATCTGTTCGTGGCGATGAGAGCATGCATAGCAAGCTAATTATTTTTAAATTTACCTCTTGACCTTAAAGTAACTTTAAGATGTAGCATTGAATGAAGGCGCTATAATGTTTTGAATAAGTTGATGAAAATTCAGGATTTCATCGAAAGAAAGAACTACAGGTTCCATAATCTAATGGCATCGAGGGAATGACTTTACTATCTCGATTTATTATTGCCGGTCACACAATTTGGGAAGAGGGGGCAACGAAAAATGTATAAAAACGATGAAGAGTTAGTCGTTAGAATTGTAGAATTGAGAGGAGATTATTATCAATTTGGCTTGGAACAAGGTGGAGAATTAAAGGCATTACCGACCTTAGAACAATTGGAAGAGCTAGGGGAACTGAATATTAACTCAAATGTACAAAAGGCGAAGGAAATAATAAAGAACGTTTCACCGAATCTTTTTCAAGAACTGATCGGCTTGGCAGAAGGATTACTTATGGACATAAATAATACTATTAAACTTTTTAGTGGTTATGATGTAGCATTTCCACAAATGGGTTGCACTACATTAGTAAATGATGGCTATTATGTACGCAACTATGATTTTAGTCCGGAAATGTACGATGCGAGGCTTGTATGGACGAATCCTACAGATGGCTATGCTAGCGTAGGCTTTAGTCAGCAAATAATTGGAAGACTTGATGGGATGAATGAAAAGGGGCTCATTGTAGGGTTACATTTTGTGAATAATGAATATAAGGAAGAGGGTTTTATTGCAACGACTATTGTTAGAATGCTATTAGAACAATGTGCAAATATTGAAGAGGCGCTAAAATTCATCACAAATATATCTCATGGATATTGTTACAACTACTCCATTACAGATCAAAGTGGAAAAAGTGTAATAGTAGAAGCTTCTCCACAACAACAGGTCATAAATTTCACAAATCCTCTTATTTGTACCAATCACTTTGAGTCAGAACTATTGAGAGAGAAAAACAGAAAAAAAGTACATGGATCGATAAAAAGGAAGGACTATGTGAGTTCCTTATTATCGGAAAGTTTATCACCCATATGTACATATCGTCACTTTAATGATGAAAGTTCTCCGATATTTTATAAAGATTATAAAGAGTACTTTGGGACGTTACATACAGTTGTCTATTCCCCAAAAGATTTGAGCATCATATTTGGAGTTGGTGGGAATTGTGAACCAATGATGTTTTCACTAAAAGAATTTAAGGAGGGGACATTAATTCTACCTGAATATATAAAAGGGACAATTAATCAATCTAAATAAAAGGACATATGCTATTTGAATTAGGAAATACTATTTTAATAGGAAGGAAATAATTCCCTTATGTCGAATAATCTATAGAAGAATAGAAAGTATTCTAGATGAGGTGTTTGATTGAATAAAATAAGAACTGAAACAGAAAGATTAGTGATTCGATTTCTTGAAGAAGGTGATTATTCTTCTTGGCTAACCCAATATGAAAATCGTTTACCTTCTCAACATAAATACGATCAAGGTAAACTAAATATGAGCATCTGTACGAAAGAATGGTTTCGTGATTTAGTTACTAAACATCATCAAATGGCTGAAGATGACAAAGTCTATGTATTTGGAGTGTTTAAAAAAGAAGATAATACTCATATTGGTTTTATAGACTTTTCGACAATTATGAGGGAAGAATTTCAATGGGCCAGGTTCGGATATACAATTCATAACCAGTTTTGGAGAAAAGGTTATGGGAAAGAGGCAGTAAAAGCTGCCTTAGATCTAGCGTTTGAAAAATTAAATTATCATCGAATAGAAGCTCATATAAACCTTGATAATATTGCATCTATAAAGTTAGCAGAAAGTGTTGGAATGATGTATGAATGTACGAGGAAAGGATTCATATTCGAGGACGACAAATGGACTGATCATCTAGTTTACTTTATAAACGCAAAGTAAGTTTATAAGGTGACAAGAACGAAGATGTTTCTTGTATACATTCTCATATGAAGATTAAAAAGCAATAGATTTTAATAAAACCCCTGATTTTTCTGCTTAGCGTAGAAAAATCAGGGGTTTTTATTTACACATTTGATAAGTAACAAAACCTATTTTCATAATTAATAAAAAATCCTACCATTTTATCTACTTTTCAACCTTAATTTGTGTTAACTTAATATAAATATAAGTTAACACAAATTAAGAATAGGAGGAAATAACATAAAGTTATTTCAGGTTAATTTAAAAAGTAACATGGAGGAATAAAATGGTCCGAAAGTTTTCTACATATGATCTTGCTCAGATTTCATTGCTAGCTTGTCTTATTATCGTTACAGGTATGTTTAAAATTCCAACAGGTATTCCTGGGTCTGAATTTCAATTATCAGCACCCATAGCAGTTGCGATTGCAGCGGTATTTGGGTTTAAGCGATATTTTCTAGCGGGGATTATTGCAAGTTTAATCTTATTTTTACTAGGTATACACTCAATCTTAAATGTGGAGATCGCATTGATTTTCCGATTGACTGTAGGCCTACTCATTGTTTTATTTGGGACTTCAATTCCGGTACTTGTTTTGACTGGCCCAATTGGAACAACGGTTGCTCGATTTGGTTTGGCTTTTACGTTAGGGACTCCATTTTTACCGTTATTAGTTTTGGCTATTCCAGGCATGATAATCACAGCTGTTAGTGTTTATCCCATAACGAAAATGTTACATACAATTAATAAGAAAGTAGCAGGTAATCATCATGTTAAAAGCGTGTTATAGCATTCGAATGCGTGCGGCTGAAAAAAATCCTGAACTAGGCGAAAAGCATATATCCGGTGGTGAACGGATAGGTCGTAAATCTCAGATAGAGCCAATTGTAAAACAGTTATTGAACAAAGCAAGTAATCATTCACGTGGAGATGCTGACTTTATTCAAATTACCATTGAAAAAATAGCGCCTGATCAAATTCAGTATATACCTCCCTTAGAAATTACGGCAGTTGAGGCGGCTTCAATCGACAAGGCCCATAGTGAAGCAAGAAAAATACTAACCTCATTAGGTGTTTCGGAGCATGCAGTGAATGTTGCTTTTGATCAACTTAGTAGGTATCAAAATCTCCGTGGGGCAATCATCCTAAATAGTAAAACTGGCTTACGGCTTGACGACCGAGGACAAAAGGGTGTTCGTGTATCACGAATCGATTGGCAAGATGCTACTTGGGACCTTAATGAGCGTGTACGTGAAGCGTTGGCTCTGGCGTCGAAAGTGGCAAATTCTCCGTTTACAATTGCAGAATTATGTTGGTCTGATGATCCAGATTACGTGACTGGATATGTAAGTAATCGTGGCATTGGTTATGTCAGAATTACACCGTTAAAAAGGGAGGGCTGTGAAAGCGGGGGACGTGTTTATTTTGTGTCCGATGAAGTAGAACTAGAATCTTATATAGACTATTTAGAAAGCGTACCGGTTCTCATTAGGAGGGATTAAAAAATGGATCATTGGTTTCAACGGGAGCTACAATTAATAGAAGAGAAAGGATTGACAAGGAAGTTACGTTCGTTTTCAAATGGCAATGAGAGCGAGGTAATCATAAATGGTAAGAAATTCTTGCTTTTTTCATCTAATAACTATTTAGGTCTTGCAACAGATTCTCGGTTGAAAAAGAAAGCATCTGAAGGTATTAGTAAATACGGTACAGGAGCTGGTGGTTCGAGATTAACAACTGGAAATTTCGATATTCATGAACAGCTTGAATCAGAAATTGCCGATTTGAAAAAAACTGAAGCTGCCATTGTTTTCAGCAGTGGTTATTTAGCGAACATTGGCGTGATTTCAAGTGTGATGAAGGCAGGGGATATTATATTTTCTGATGCTTGGAATCATGCGAGTATTATAGATGGTTGTCGCCTTAGTCAAGCAAAAACTATTGTATATGAACATGCGGATATGGTGGATTTAGAGCATAAATTGAAGCAATCACGTGGAGATGGAAAGAAGTTAATCGTGACGGATGGCGTCTTTAGTATGGATGGTGATATTGCTCCGCTTCCCGAAATAGTTGCGCTAGCAAAGGAATACAATGCTTACATAATGATTGATGATGCGCATGTGACAGGTGTCTTAGGAAATGCTGGTCGTGGTACTGCTGATTATTTTGGATTGAAAGATGAGATTGATTTTACAGTAGGCACATTGAGTAAAGCGATTGGTGCAGAGGGTGGTTTTGTGGCGACGTCGGCAATTGCAAAGAACTATTTATTAAATAACGCTAGGTCGTTTATTTTCCAAACAGGTTTATCTCCAAGTGCGATTGAAGCAGCGCGAGAAGGGATATCTATTATTCAAAATGAGCCCGAACGAAGGCAACAATTGCTGAATAATGCTAAGTATTTACGTTTAAAATTGGAGGAATCCGGTTTTGTAGTTAATGAGGGAGAAACACCAATTATAACGCTTCTTATTGGAGATTCCCATGAAGCAGTGGCATTTTCTGAGAAACTTATGGATGAAGGTGTCTTTATTCCAGCGATTCGACCACCAACTGTGCCAAAAGGGTCAAGCCGATTGCGGATTACAGTGATGGCAACACATACAATGGAGCAGCTCAATACAGTTATCAATAAATTGAAGAAAATAGGAAAAGAAATGGGTATTGTATAAAAAGTCTGATAACACTTAATAATGTTGAAAATATGTAAATAACAGTTGGATTACTGAGATTTTTCATTTTCAAAACAATAGTTCTTAACAAAACCCCTGATTCTTCCGCTTAGGATAGAAGAATCAGGGGTTTTAATTTAAACCGGTACCCATTTTTGTTACAAATGATTCAATGCTTTGACACTCACTTTAACTGTTAAATTATGCTTTCCACCTGAATAAACACCTTCAACAGGGCTTATATCGGAATAATCACGGCCAATGCATAAAATAATGTGATGTTCTAATACTTCAACATTATTAGTTGGATCTAGACCAATCCAGCCGATTCCCGGTATCATGACTTCTACCCAAGCATGAGTTGCAATATCTCCAATCAAGGCGGAGTTTTCATCCACATATAAATAACCGCTCACATAGCGCGCTGGAATTCCTTTAGCTCTGAGCACCGCCAGCATGACATGTGTGAAATCCTGACAAACACCTCGCTTCAGGGCGAAGGCTTCACTTGCCGTTGTCGTCACATCGGTTGCACCCGGATCGTATTCAAAAGTCGAATATAAGTATTGCATTAAATTTAATGAAAATAGTACAGGATTTTCAGCATGACCAATGGCATGATATACTTCCTCTAACTGATTTTCCGTCATATACGTAAATTGTGTAAACTTTAAATAGGGCAAATAATGCTCATAAAACAATTGCGAGTGAAAAATCGTCTGCATCTCTGGTGAATATTGAATACGATGAATAAATGGCGCACGTTGAATACTGACAATAGAGGTCGTTTGAATTTCAAGTTCTTGATGCTGCTCTGGTATATAAAAAGTACCAACCGTATTGCCCCATATATCTGTATGCTCACGCGTTAAAGATGAAGGTGTAATGGCGATGCGATAGGATAATAAGCGCTGACGCTCATCGCCTCTTGGCTTTAAGCGGATTGTATTTAAGCTTTGATCGACTTCAGACTCATATTGAAAAATATTAGTATGTTGAATTTCGAATTTCATAGTGTCCGCTTCCTTTGAATTACTGACTTGCTTGTTGATAGGGAGCTGTCGTTGATTCCTTTCAATGTTGTACGCTGGGTTCATATAAATGATATATTGTTGAAAATGTATTGCCTAAATCAATACATTGACACAATTTTTCCTCCATGAATAAAATAGTTTCTTCTAAAGTACTATTCCAAACATCTATATTCATGATAGCAAACAATAAATTTTCTAATGGAGCATGAAGCTCTAAAAATCTAGCTGAAAGCGGATCGTTTTCTAAACAAATAAATGCTTCCTCTAATTTTTGTAAGCAAAACATCACTGAACGTGGGAAATGCTTATCTTGTAATAAATATTGAAGTACACATAGTAAGTTAGTTTGGCGATGCTTTTGTAAATAAGACTCCGTCGCCTCTGATAAATCAAGTAAAAACGAACCGTCCGCTTCTACTAATGAGATGGCTATTTCCTTATGTTGCTCCAGTATAATTAAAGCCATACGAATCGTTTTTTCTGCACGCTCCAACCATTTCCCAACTTGCATGAAATAAAAAGGTACATCTCGATCCATCGAGCCTTCGATAAGCCCAGTTACCGTTAATGAAGTTTTACGAACATTTTGTAAAAAAGAGTTAAGAACGATAAGTGGGATAGGTCTTTCACGTTCCATTAGTTCTTGCTGTAAGGATAAATAAAAGTCATTTTGCAATTCCCAAAGCTCAATGGGAATGCTATCTCGAGTTACACGTGCATTTTCTCTAACGGCACATAAAGTAGCATGAAGAGCGTTACAGTTATTAGTAGAAAAGAGTAGATATTCGATAAGTGGATTAACTCGAATCGACTCATATAAGGTCAAGTATTCTTCCTTCGAGGCGCAAATATTCAACACCGCTTCCCAATGATCGATGTATTCATTTTCTTTGCCAGATTGCTCCAACATATTCAACAGCTGTACTTGTAATATATGTGCATTCGATTGTGATCGTTCACTATATCGTGCCATCCAGTATAGTGCATCGGCTACTCGACTTAGCATATTGTAATTCCTCCTTTAATATCCACGTATCTTTTGCTCCTCCACCTTGTGAAGAATTCACGACTAAAGATCCTTCTTTTAATGCTACACGTGATAAACCTCCAGGAAGCACATAAATATCCTCACCCTTCATCACATAAACACGCAAATCGACATGGCAAGGATAAAATCTTCCATCCTGGAAAGCTGGTGCTCTAGATAGACTAATCGTTGGTTGTGCAATGTATTGATGTGGGTTCTCCATAATTTTTTCTTTATAAATAGCGATTTCCTCATCACTCGCATGTGGACCAATAAGCATATCATAGCCACCAGAGGCACTAACATTTTTTATAACAAGCTCTCTTATATGCTCAAGAACCCAATCTAGCTGTCGATGATCAGCAAGATGATAAGTTTTCACATTACGTAAAATAGGTTCCTCATTCAAATAGTAACGAATCATATCAGGTACATAGGCATACATCGCCTTATCATCAGCAACACCGTTACCAACTGCATTTAAAATAGCAATATTTCCAGCTTTATAAGCCTCCATAATATGAGGAACTCCGAGTAAAGAATCTTCACGAAAAACAACAGGATCTAGGAAATCATCATCAATTCGACGATAAATAATATCGATTTGTTCAAGACCGTAGATAGTCTTCATGTACACCTTATCATCTCGGACCACTAGATCATGGCCTTCAACAAGCTGAATATTGAGCTGCTGTGCTAAAAAAACATGATCGTAATAGGCCGAATTATACATGCCAGCTGTTAAAAGGACTGCTTTAGGTTCTCTATTTGGCTCCATACAAGGCGGTCTATGAGCAAGAAGTGCCTTTTGCATAAAGGTCATTTGTTTGTCGAGTGACTGGATCGTATGTTTAGAGAAAAATTCAGGATACACTTCCTTCATCACAGATCGATTTTGAAAAACATAGGAAATACCTGAAGGATTGCGTAAATTATCTTCTAACACGTAATAAACACCATTTTCATCACGAATCAAATCGATACCAGCTAAAAAAATATGATTATCGATAGGTACTTTTACACCAAGCATTTCTTTATAATAATACGGATTGTTTTCAACGAGTTCTTTCGGAATAAGCCCATCTTCAAAAATAGATTGTTCATGGTAAACATCATGTAGAAAGCAATTTAACGCTTTTACACGTTGCTTCATCCCAGCTTCTATTTCTTGCCACTGTTCATTTGGAATAATAATAGGTATAAAATCAAAGGGCATTGTCCGTTCTGTTCCACCTTGTGCTCCATATACGGTAAATGTAATGCCTTGTTTAAGGAAACTAGATTGTGCTTGCTGATATTTTTCCTCTAATTGGTCCTTTGTGAATGCATTGAGCTTATGGTGGAAAGACCGATAATGAGGCTTCGGTTGATTGCCATCTAACATTTCATCAAAAAACAAACCAGATTCGTAAAACTTCATCATATGGATCGCCCTCCGAATTTAAGTAGTAGAGAAAACGTGTTACACTAAAAATGAATACATATTAAAGGAGATATAAAAATGACAACCATTAATTTAATGCAAGCTTATGAGCTAGACAAGCTTTCGAAATTAGATTTTACTAATGAGGAGATTGTGCGCACATTGCAAACAGGGGATTTATCAGTTTGGCAGGAAAAAGTACCAAACTATGAATTTTCCGAAACAATGGCACTTTTTCAAGAAGGGGAACAATTATTTTTGGACGCTTTGCATGGTAACTACCGTATTAAATATGTAACTTTGCCAGGCATTCAACGTCTACTATATCTTCACTTCCAATTAGAAGAAGGTAAGGATTATCAATTATTAGAAGCAGGCATCCAACATTTAACTTGTAATGAGGAAACAATCGAGAAACTTCAACGTATGCTATCAACTAATTGGTCTTTAGCCAAACAAGTAGATGGGACGTATAGCATCTTTATTTCGTAAACAGATTTTGTCCTGGCTTAATGGCCGCTTCGTTGCCTTACAGGTAAAAAATGCGCCCAAAATCGGCAAATTCCAAATAATTCCACGCGCGTTGTGAGAAGAATCGACATGTATAGTTACCCATCTTTTCATTTTTCGAATCGTCTCACGGTGCATAGTTCATTTAGTCCACTAGATTTAAATATTCATTTTTTTCTCGGTTTATGCCTAAAAAATGAAAACTTTTAAAAATAGGTGATTTTCTTTCTAAAAGGGAATCATCTTTTTTACTACTTAAATAGAGAACGTATGTTTCGTTTATTAAAAAATATCATTTTTTTCACCATAAAGTTCCCAAATTTATATTTGGGAACGTTTTTTCGTGGTAAAATAGAGCAAATAGAGGTGATTTTATGGAAAAGCCTAAGCTACCAAAAATAATGAGAGATTTCCTAGTTTATTTAACGACGATTAAAGGGAAGTCTCAACGTACTAGAAAAGAATACGAATATGATTTGACATTATTCTTCCGTTTTTACATAGCCATTCAAAATGATCATGAACTATCAAATTTAACGAGAATAGATATTTCTACTATTTCAATAGAAGAAATTCGTGAGATGACATTAGAAGATTTATATTTGTTTATGGAGTATTGCGAGGTACAGCGTGGAAATTCTGCATCAGCAAGAGCGCGTAAAGTAGCAACGTTGAAGTCATTTTTTAAATACTTAAAAGGAAAACGTCGTCTTATAGAGGAAAATCCGGCAGATGAATTAGAAACTCCAAAAATCGGACGGAAAAGACCTATCTATATGAATATCGAGGAAGCGACGCAATTTATCGATGGGATCCAGCCAAATCGTGCTTCACCGAGAAACTACTGTATGATGATGTTTTTCTTAAATTTAGGGATTCGTGTAACAGAGCTTTGCCAGCTAAATAAGTCATCCATACAAGGGCGCTACTTAACAGTTGTTGGGAAAGGGAATAAAGAGCGGACTGTTTATTTGAATGATAGCTGTGTACAGGCACTTACAGACTATGAAAATAGCGGCAAGACAACATATAAAGGTGAGGGAGAGGAGCCCCTATTCATCTCACAAAAAGGAACACGATTTACTCGTCAAACCGTGGCAAAAATCGTTAAACGGATTAATCAACAATCTGGACTCCAAAAAGAACGACTGACGCCACATAAGCTACGACATACATCTGCAACAATGATGTATAAATCAGGAGCGGATATTCGAAGTCTTCAGCACATATTGGGTCACTCAAGTGTGGCAACAACACAAATCTATACACATATTGAAAATGAAGAGCTGCAACATGTACTCGAAAACAATCCATTCAATATTGTTCGAGCAAGATAATTTTCAAAATATAAAGGGAAATCACTTCATCTATAGAATATTTTACATGGTATGGAACATATACAGAATAGGAATCAAAAATCGTTTGATAAGGGGAGTAGCTTATGAGTCAATTAATTAATGACCAACTATGTGAAACAAGAAACAATTTAGTAGAGGAGATCAAATTATTAAGTGATACTCAATTCAATGCTAAGCCTGATGCAAACAGTTGGAGTATAGCCCAAGTTTGCCATCACTTAACTTTAACAGAGGCATCTTTTATAAGACTGATTGCGTGGGCATTAAAACAAGAAGATAGTAAGCAAGCGGAACGTAAAAATATTCTTATTATCGCAGATAGAACAAAGAAAGTCCCAGCACCGGAATTTGTTGTTCCAGCTGAAGACTTATTTACAGTTCAGCAAATTATTGAGTTACTTGACGAATCGAGAGGAAAATTCACAACATTCCTCGATACAATTGACGATCCATCTTTATTAACAGAAAAATCCTATAAACATCCTTTTCTTGGCGATCTACCTCTCGATCAATGGATAGAACTAATTTCTATTCATGAACAACGACATATTGAACAAATAAAAGAAATCAAAGCATTCATAAAAGTTGAGCACTAATGTACTTCCCGGAGACTAAATACAAAGAATGAAAAAAAGCAAACCTCGAAATTATATTAAAGAATTAATACAAAGAATGAAAAAAAGCGAAGCTCGATATTATATTAAAGAATTAATAAGAGCGATTAAAAATTCAATCGCTTTAGAAATAATCTGGAACATTTTAATATTTATCCCTAAAATGATCTTCCGTTTATTGAAAAATTTATGGTGAATGGTCCAATTTCTCGATATAAATATTGAGAAATCGGGCTTTTTTAATGTGTTTTTTTGAAAAATCAGACTCACCGTATGCTTTTTGGAATTAAAAAACAAAAATTTTAAAAACTTTAGATGAGCATTTAGTATAATACAATGAGACTAAATGTTTTAATGAACTATTTGTGCAGGCTGGTTGGTTAAAGGTAAAAACATGATAAATACCATACTTAAAAAGGGAGAAAAAAATGGGAAGTATTTTAAAACAACTTACTGAAATTAAAAGCGAATTAGAAAAGCCATTTCCATCTAGAGATATGGAAAAAATAAAACAAGATTTTCGTGCAGAATTATTAACTTTATCAGATGAAGAAAATGAACTAAAGTTTGATTTTAATGATTATTGTATGAATATAGCTGGAACTTTAAGCTATGTTTTAGCAGACAACATAACTAACATCCCAGAAAATCAAATTGAGATGTTACATAAATCTTTCTTTGATTACTATAAACAATATCGTTTTTTTGAAGACACAATTGAAGCCTATAAAGATTTCTTTCAGGAATATAAAACCTTTGAACAAACCAGAAAGTTGTTATTACAACTATTAACTACATAAGCATTTCATATTGAGCTAACAATGCAATATTCATAGTGTAATCGCTTTATCACTAATAAGGCAGGCTAACTGACCTGCATCGTGTTGTTGCTGACACTCGAGATATAGCGACATAGAAAAGAAGGAAAGGACAAAGAGCCTTTACTTCTTTTTTTCGTTTTATGGTATAATTATCATTATTTACTATTTTTAGTTAGGAGAAGTTATGAGAATTTATAAGTTAGTTATTCTATGTACTTCTATTATACTCTTAACAGGGTGTAATACATTTTCATCTAAAACAGAAGTACCCTCTAAAAATGCAACTTCAGAGGCTATAAAAAATGAACCTGTTGTCTCGGATAGCACAACACATAAGGAGAAAGAAGATGAACCTGTTGTCGTAGATATCACTAACAAGGAAACTGACGATATATCAACAGGAAGTTCTCGCGCTATTGTAATTAATGAAGAAGTAGCGTCTCCGCTTGGTGAAAGTAAATCATATTTTACTTATGAGTGGGATTTTCCATTTAAAATATCCGCAACCAATACTGGAACAAAAAGGTTTTACTACAAAATTCAAAATGTAGATAAAGAAGCAATAATTGCAAATGGTATTTTAAACGGCAACGAAAGTTTTGAAAAGTTATTTAAAGGATTTCCAAAAGGAGCTTATGTCATAACTTACCGTGTAACAGAGGAAGAGCCTCCTGTAGATATAAAACTAAAAGTAAAGGTAGAGGGACTTTCCTGAAGTATTATATTTGAAATAAAGGGAGCCATTGTTTTGATCAATCTTTTTCAAAACAATGGCTTTTGTTATTTCATTAAAGTAATACTTCAAGGATATTTTTAAATTGTAAAGCTTGACGAAACGAAGTATCTGTTATATATTAATAAAAAATAATAATAACTGTTATAAAACAGTTTAATTTTAGGAGGAATTCAAATGTCAAAGTATCGTGATGGTTATGAGTTTTATTGTGAGATGTGTGAGCGTTATGGTTTAGAGCCAATTTCTTTCCGCTATTATGTGCTACAGTTATCACAGCAGCAACTTTCAGCTTATAATATGCAAGCAAAACAACTAGGTATTTAAAAGGTTTAAGATTAAAGGATGTGATTATAACGGACGCCGACGTGAATATTTTATGAAAAGCCCAGCCATACTAACTATAATGGACTGGGCTTTCAACTATTTGAAAGAAATATCAGATAATTCATTGACATAGTAAAGAAACTGTTATTTTTTATTAAAAAATAATTAATCTGTTATATAACAAATGGAGGATAATGCGAATGTCTCATTATGAAATTGGATACGAAATTTTAACTTCATTCAGTAGAAGACATTCACCTTTGAAGATGTGATGTCACGGATTTTCAAAGGAATGAATTGTGCGATCACAATTCAAAATCCAGAATCAATTACACTAAGGCGAAATTGCTTGAAAGAAGTGTGAACAATTTGATTTAGAACACATCAATTTCTATTATTATGTAAATCAATTATCACAAGAACAATTAGACTATTATTATGAAGTTGCACAAATGGAAGGAAGTTATTAGGATGACAAAATATCGCGAAGGCTATGATTTTTATCGACAAGTATGTGAAAAACACGGTTTGGAGCCCATCAATTTTCACTATTATTTGTTGAACTTATCTCAGGAGCAACTTGATGCCTACAATGAACGAGCCAAAACATTGGGAGGTCCAATAGAATATGAAGTCTCTTAGCTTATAAAATACCTTACTGCCTCGTTATGACAGTAAGGTATTTTAGATATTTATCATAAATGAAGTAATTATTCAAGTATCTAAAAGTAACAATTATTCGGTTGAAAGATAAATAGGCTAAACATAACATACAAATAGACTAAAGTACTTAATATATTCCAAAACAAGTGTATTAAACGAGTTAAAAGACCTTGTTTTCGAGTCCGTTCTAAAAAAATCATTTAAATATAGATTTAACCGCTTTAATATTTGGGTTGAATTAACTGCTTTTCTAATACTATAATGTAATTACATAATAAAGGGCGATATCCCATAACTTTATACCCCGCTTTTTATAAAGCAAAAGTACCAAACCCTTCTAATGAACGGAGAATGTAAATGATGAATATCACGCCTAGTAGTATTAATCAAGTTAACTATAGTCTGAAAGAATTACAAGATATTTTTTCAGCAATGAATAGTTCAATCATCGTAGCAATTACAGACCGAACTGGGAAAATTACGTTTGTTAATGATCATTTTTGCAAAATTTCTAAATATACACGTGAAGAGTTATTAGGGCAAGATCACCGTTTACTGAATTCAGGTTACCATCCACGATCTTTCTTTAGAGAGATGTGGAAAACGATAGGTAAGGGTGACATGTGGAATGGCGAGGTATGTAATCGCGCAAAGGACGGTAGTCTGTACTGGGTGAAGACGACGATTTTTCCTTTTCTTGATGACAATGGTAAACCATATCAATATATTGCTATTCGAGTCGACATAACTGCACAGAAAGATATAAAAAAGATTACTCATATTGCCTATCACGATGAATTAACAGGGCTACCAAATCGTCGTAAGTTAGAGCAACGTTTAGAAAACGAATTCCATCAATCTCGACGTACAGGTGAGAAGTTTGCGTTATTTTTTATTGATGTAAATCGTTTTAAAAACATTAACGATGGACTTGGTCATATCATCGGGGATCTATTCTTAGTGGAAATGGCGAATCGCCTACGAAACATTGATTACACATCGAATTCTATCTACCGCCACAATAGTGATGAATTTGTAATTATACTAAACGATGTTGACCGTATTGAGGAGAAGGCTGAGGAAATAATTAGCGTCTTTAATGAGAGTTTTATTGTGAATACGTATGAATTTTACGCAAGTATTAGTGTTGGAATTAGTATTTTTCCAGATCATGCAAACTCTGCGGAGGAATTATTGAAAAATGCAGATATCGCTATGTATGCTGCGAAATCTTCCCGTGGTAATCAATATCGCTTATATCGACCTACTATGGATGAAATCAATGATAAATGGCTACTACTTGAAACAAAATTACATCAAGCGTTAAAAAAGGATATTTTAGAATTACATTATCAACCAAAGATTAATTTAAAGACGAATACAATGATTGGCATGGAGGCTTTACTTCGTTGGCATGATCCTGTACTTGGTCATATACCTCCGGATCACTTTATTCCATTTGCTGAGGAATGTGGGCTTATAAATGATATAGGGGTATGGGTGTTAAGAAAAGCATCCGCCCAGGCACGCGCTTGGAACGAGGTACATAATTTAAACTTACGTGTTGCCGTAAACATTTCTCCGATTCATATTAGTACGACAGGCTTTGTCGAAATGGTACGCGAAATTATAACAGAAACTAAAATAGAACCACATCTATTAGAAATTGAAATTACTGAAATGAGTATGTTGGATTATACCGAAGACTTGCTCAATACCATTAACCAATTAAGAGCTCTTGGTATTACGATTTCTTTAGATGATTTCGGAACAGGTTATTCATCGCTCAATTACTTAAAATCATTTCCCGTAGATGTTTTAAAAATAGATCGTGCATTCGTCCGTGATATTTTACCTGAAAAATCAGGCATTGCCATGATTTCAGCTATGATCTCTCTAGCACATGCTCTAAATCTTCAAGTAGTAGCTGAAGGCGTCGAGGAAGAAGCAGAATTAAAAGTGCTTCGTGAACATGGCTGCGAGTACGTACAAGGGTATTATTTCAGTAAGCCATTATCGGTAGATGACTTTACGCAGTTGATAGTTGAGAGTAAATACTTATAATAAGTCTTTATAAACAATCAACTGGTGAAAAATCCTTTGTTATTAAAAGTGATATTTTGCACCTGGAGTAATGTCAATTTTCAGATATTTCCCGAAAAATAATTATTAATATTTGAAATTATTTAACTGTTTTGCTAAAGTTATATACAATATAAATTGATGATGTGGCCAAGTAAGGTGGAATTGTGAAACAGAAAATATAGCAAATGTTGAGAGCTATATCACCGCTTCCATCTGAACCCTACCACGGAGATGTTATGCAAACATAACCGAGTCGTTTTCGTTACAAAACGTTTGAGGGTTTTAAGATGTTCTTAAAACTAAATTCAAGGTGGTACCACGTTAAATCGGCACAAAGACGTCCTTATTTTAAGGACAGCTTTGTGCTTTTTTGTTTTTATTCTATAGGTGACAAATAGCTTATCGAAATGGAGGAAAGAACATGACGACACAACAAAATGATTTTTCAAAATGGTACATTGAGACAATTCAAAAGGCAGACTTAATGGATTATACACCGGTCCGAGGCTGTATCGCATTTAAACCAGACGGCTATGAGATTTGGGAACATATTCAGGAAGAAATGGACCGCCGTTTTAAAGAAACAGGCCATCGAAATGCTTATTTCCCGATGCTAATCCCTGAATCCTTTTTCCAAAAAGAAAAAGATCATATCGAAGGCTTCTCACCAGAGCTTCCTTGGGTAACAGAGGCAGCAGGCGAGAAATTAGAAGAACGTTTAGCACTTCGTCCAACATCCGAAACGATGATAGGACACTTATATTCAAATTGGATCAAAAGTTATCGTGATTTACCGGTCCTCATTAATCAATGGGCAAATGTTTTTCGTTGGGAAAAGAAAACACTTCCGTTCATTCGAACATCTGAATTTTTGTGGCAAGAGGGCCATACAGCGCATGTTGATGAAGAAGACGCACGTAAAGAAACAATGCAAATGTTAACGATCTATAAAGAGGTAGTCGAGGATTTACTTGCAATCCCTGTCTATGATGGACAAAAAACACCTTCAGAACGTTTTGCAGGAGCGGTTGATACATTTTCAATCGAAGCAATGATGAAAAATGGCAAGGCAGTACAAGCCGGTACCTCTCACTATTTAGGGACAAAATTCGCTGAAGCCTTTGATATTAAGTATTTAAACAAAGCTAATCAGCATGAACATGTACACACGACATCTTGGGGGACATCCACACGCTTAATCGGTTCTGTCATTATGGTTCATGGTGATGAACAGGGTCTTATTTTACCGCCACGAATTGCACCAACCCAAGTTGTCTTAATACCTGTAGGTCCATGGAAAAAGAACCCTGAAATTATGGAGAAACTAGATGACATCTTCGCAGCCCTTAAGAAGAAGGGAATTCGAGTTCGATTAGATGATTCGGACCAATCACCTGGCTTCAAATTTAACGAATGGGAATTAAAAGGTGTACCGATTCGTATTGAACTAGGACCTCGTGATTTAGAGAAAAACCAGGCATTGTTAAAAGCACGAGATGAAGATGAGAAGCATTCCATTGACCTGAATGACATTATCGCAGCCATTGAGGTAGAACTAACAACGATGCAAACGCGTTTATTTGAAAAAGCACGCACATTCCGTGATGAGAACGCTCATACAACGATCGATACACTGCAGGAATTACAGCAGCATATTAACACGTCCAAGGAAAACGGATCGATACCAGGCTGGATTCTTGCTGGATGGTGTGGAGATGATACATGCGAGGAAAAAGTGAAAGAAGAGACAAAATATACTTCACGTAACATTCCGTTTAACCCACCAACTACGAAGACTACTTGTATTTGCTGTGATAATGAAGCAAAGCATACAGTTTGGTTTGCGCAAGCATATTAATTATTGAAGAGATAAAAAAGAAAATATTACAAATATAATAAGCTTGCTTCTCGCATTTTGAGAAACAAGCTTATTTTTTGTTCATTTAATATTTAAATCTCTAGATAAACTCCGCAGTATCTCCATATAAACTACAGGTTACCCATTTATAGTATAGCTATCAAGGAGGTAAGGAAAATGAATTTTATCAAACGAGCATTTTTAAGTGTTAAAGCAAGGAAAGGAAAATCGCTAATATTATTTACTG